>NZ_JBEYXP010000044.1:0-108675 GCF_040704615.1 Streptomyces sp. NPDC046862
ACCCAACTCCACCCCCCGACACGTCACTTCAGCGTCCTTCTGTCCCCCACGCCACGAGGCGCCCGCCTCGCCCGACTCCTGGCCACGGAGTGGCTCCGCAGCTGGGGCCTGCCGCACCGCATCACCGAGGCCGCCGAACACCTCGTCGCCGAACTCGCCACCAACGCCGCCACCCACGGCCGCGTCAACGGCCGCGACTTCCGCCTGGCACTACTGGCCGGCACCGACACCCTCCGCATCGAGGTGACGGACACACGCGGCGACGACCTCCCACGCCACCAACTCCCCACCCCCGACGCCGAGTCCGGACGCGGCCTCCTCCTTGTCGAGGCCCTCGCCGACCGCTGGGGCACCGAACTCGGCCCCGACCCCCGGAAAACCGTGTGGGCCGAACTCGACCTCGCCCCTTGAACGGTCGTTCACAGCCTTCGCCTGCGGCATGGCCAAACAGCGCCGCACACCGAGCGTGCTGCACTTGTCACAGCAGGTGATTTCTGCCGGTAGCATCAAGCTGTGACGCACCCGACGGGTGCGTCCTCCCTTCACTCCGGGCCCCCTGCTTCCTCGGGGCCCGGCCCGACGAGAGCGGTCCCGGGACTGTGAGATGGCCGCCTCACGTCGAAGGGAGGACGCCCCCAGATGGGCGGTCACGAGGAGCAGAAGCCGACTCTCGTCATGCGGCTGATCCGGCTACTGCCGGAGCGGGCTGCGAAGCACGCGAGGAGGTGGCTGCTCCGGTGGCTCAGCAGGTAGCCGGATATCCCCATACTCACTGGGGACATCCGACAAGCTCCTGTTGAGCTTGGGTCACCGTCTGGATAACCCGATCCGGGCGGTGGCCCTCCTTGCGTCCAAGTACAGCACACCGGGTGCCATCCAAGCATCGAACCCGTCCATCCCACCCCCGCACGCCGCGCCGGACTCGGCCTCGATGGGAACCCGCTGACCGCAACCCACTTCTCTGTGCTCCGGTGCCACAGGCGCTCTCCCAAAGAAACACTCTGGGGAAAGAAACCCGACCAAGCCCCACCCCTCCCGCCCACAGCATCGGCTCACTCGCGCGAGTGAACATCACCAACTGGGCTGGATTCAGGGCAGGTCGGCTGCCTTACGCTCAGCGCGGCACCACACGCAGCACACCACCACAGCCAAAGACGACGGCCCCCGCCGGGACTGGCATCCCAAATGCGAGGGCCTGACCACCAAGGAAGCCAGAACCTTCCCGATGGACACCCAAAACCCTAGCGTGCCCCCGCACGCCCAGTCCCGTATCACAGGGAAAAACCACCCACGCCGACCCGCCCACGCGAAGGCTCACCCCGTCGGCGTCATCCACGACAACACCCGCCACACCACCCGCTTCACGGTGATCGGCAACCACCTCGCCCAGCACCCGCACCTGTCGGGACTGGCGATCGGGCTGGCCGTCCACATCCAGTCCCTCCCCACCGGCACCCCCGTGGACATCAAGACCCTCGCCGCGCGCTTCCCCGAGAGCCCGGCCCGTATCGCCGCCGCCCTGCGCGAACTCGAAGCCCACGGCTACCTGCGCCGCACCCGGGAGCGCACCGAGAGCGGCCGGATCGTCACCCGCACGGTCTCCTGCAATCAGCCGGGCCGACGCGAAGGCACAACTGAGGCGACCGAGGCAACGGAAGCGCCCAAACCCCAGGGCAAGCCACCGGCACCCCCAGTCAATCCCCCGGCCCGCAAGGCAGCCACCGCCCCGCACCCCCAGCAGAAACCCCCACGCCGAGCAGCCCTCCCCGCCGTACCCCAACCCGCGTACGCATCCCCCACCCTCCTCCACACCGCCACCGAGGTCCTCGCCGACCTCCGCCGCACGGACCCCCGCCTCCTCCTCTCCGCCACCGACACCGCACACCTCGCCCCCGGCGTCGCCGCCTGGCTGGAACGCGACCTCACCCCCACCGCCGTACGCCACGCCCTGACCAGCGACCTCCCACCCGACCCCCTGCGCCGCCCAGCCGCCCTCCTGGCCCACCGCCTCACCGCCCAGCTCCCACCCCTACCGCCGTTCCGCGCACCCGAACCTCCTCCACCCATCAGGCACCCCGTCCGCAACTGCGACGGCTGCGACCGCGGCTTCCGCGGTCCCGAACCCGGCCACTGCCGCGACTGCCGCACCCGCGTTCCTTCGCCGCTTGTCTGAACGGACAGCACCAGCACCCCGAACGAGAGACCCGAAGCCACACCATGGTCAGTTCCCCGCACGAGGCGATGCACAGGATCTTCCAGCACGATCTCGAACTCTTCGGCCGCCTCTCGTGTGTCCTCGGACTCGGCGTTCCCACACCGGTCAAGGCCACCGTTCTGCCCACCGACCTCACCGAGACCAGCCCTGTCGAACGCCGCGTGGACACGCTTCTACGCTTCGAGAACCCGGAGCACGGCCCGTTCCTCCTGGCCATCGAGGCCCAGCGGGAGAAGGACCCCGCCAAGCCGGCGAGCTGGGCGTACTACACCGCGTACCTGTGGACGAAATACCGGCTGCCCACCACTCTCATGGTCGTGTGCCAGGACCGCGCCACGGCCGAGTGGGCTCAGCAACCGGTGGCGAGCGGGCCGCCCCAGCTGCCCACGCTCACTCTGCGGCCCCTCGTGGTCGGGCCGCACAACATGCCAGTGATCACTGATCCCGACGAAGCCCGCGCAGACCTCGCGCTGGCAGCCCTGGCCGCCATCACGCACGGGGCAGATCCGTGCGTCGGTGCCATACTGAAAGCCCTGTCCACCGCTCTGCAAGCCGTACCTGAAGACGTAGCCGACCCGATCATCGAATTCACCGCACAGGGCCTGGCCAAGTGCCGGGCCAAGCACATCTGGAGGAAGCTGGTGGCCGTGGACCTCTCCTTCTACAAGTCGTACATCTCGGAAGAGATCCGAGACGAAGGCCGCGTTCAAGGCGAGACACGACGTGCCGCCGAGGACATCCTGGACGTCCTGGAAGTGCGTGGCATGGACGTCCCCGAAACGGTCCGTGAGCGCATCGCGGCATGCGACGATCTGGAGACCCTGCGCCACTGGCACCGGCGCGCCGTCATCGCTCCCTCCGCCGACGCGATCTTCACAGAAGACGCCTGAGTCCGAGCCGTCGACCGGCGGCAGCTGGCGCGAACTCAGACGCGCACTCCTGGCCAACGGCCCATGAGCCCGCCGAGGCCGCAGCGCTGCTGCTCACAGAGATGGGTAGCGAGGACCAGGACGACGAGGAGATCAAAGCCGAGCACCGTGCGGTCCTTCTCGCGGCGAGGCGCGAATAGGAGCCCGTTGCCCGGTCTCGACCACAAGCTTCGGCCCGGTCCTACCGAACTGGACACCGAATGGAATGTCCCGGCCACGCTCGCCACCCAGCTCCGCCACGGCCTCCACCCCCCGGCCCGACACCACCCGCGGTGACCGGCAGCCCTGTGGCCGACGTGCCTGTGGTGTTCCAAGGCCCCGACCGACTAACGTGATCGACCGTTTGTGCGACAAGTGGGTGACGGGGAGCGACGGGAGTGGCCGGGGTGGGAGCCGAGGTGTTGCGGCTGCGGTTGGCAGATCTGAGCTCGGCTGCGCAAGGCGATCTGCGTGCGGTGGTGGGGGAGTTCCGGCGCAGTGAGCTGCTGGTGCCGGTGGTGGACGGCTCGCTGCTGTCGGTGGAAGCCGGAGGCATCCGCTGGCTGCTGGTGTTCACGGATGACGCGGCGCTGACGCGTTTCGCCGAGGCGCGAGGTGAGGCCTTTCCTGAGCACGTGCCGGTGTACGGGGCTCGGTTGCTGGACCAGGTGATCCCTGAGGTGGGCGGGCCGGTCGGGATCGCGGTGGACGCGGGCAGTGCGGCGGGGATGGTGCTGCCGCCGGTGGCGGGGGTCGTGCCGGAGTCGGTGGCGCTGGATGTCGAGGAGGCGCCGGCGTGAGCGGTTACCGGGTCGACGCGGAGGCGCTTGCGCGGATCACGCGGGGCATCGACCTGGCGATGGACGAGCTCAAGGAACTCGGCTTCGACATCGAGGCGAACCTGGGGCGCGGCTTCGACGACCTGGAGCTGGCGGGCCTGGAGGTGGGGGACGCGAACCTGCATCAGGTGTTCGCGGATTTCTGTGAGCGGTGGGGCTGGGGTGTGCGTTCGCTGATGCAGGACGCGAACGAGTTCGCGGGCCGTTTGAACCTGTCGGCGGGGCTGTACCACGAGCAGGAGCAGTACGTCTCGGACACGATGAAGACGGTCTGGACGGCGGCTGCGGGCAATCCGTACCTGTCGCCGGAGGAGGTCGAGCAGCGCTCCTGGTCGGACACGGTCAAGGACAACTCGGTCTCCCACGCCATGAACGCCGACTACAGCGCGCAGTCCTTGGTGGAGGGTGAGGAGGGGGCCCGGGAGGCGTGGGCGCAGGCGGGGGATGACCTGGCGAGTTCGACGGTGACGCCGGAGGCGATGCTGGATCCGCGTACGGACTGGCAGTGGGGCGGCCCGCCACAGCCCTCCGCGGGTGGGGAGGGTGAGGGCTGATGGGCGTGGGGGACTGGGCCGACGGCCTCGGGGACAGCCTGGAGGGCGCTGTCGACGGGGTGAAGGAGGGGGTCGGGGAGGCCGTCAACTGGGGTACGGACCGGGCGGCGGACGGCTTGTCGGCGGTGGGCGCGGGCGGCATGGCCGAGGGGGTGCGCGACTTCGGCGAGGGCGTCAACAACCGGCTGGGCGGCGAGGTCGCCGAACGCGAGCTGGGCGAGAGTGACGACCCGAAGGAACTGATCCACGGCAGCCCGGAAGCGCTGAACGCACGAGCCGGCCACCTGCGGGACTTTTCCCGGGCGTTCGAGAACGTCGGCCAGGGTCTGCGGTCGCTGGACTCGGGTGGCTGGCAGGGCGAGGCGGGGGATGCGTTCCGGGCGAAGTTCGGCATGCAGCCCAAGCAGTGGCTTGCGGCGGCGGATGCGTGCGAGTCGGCGGGGAAGGCGCTGGAGGCGTACGCGGACACGGTGCGCTGGGCGCAGCAGCAGGCGCAGGCGGCGATCGAGGCCTTCCGGGCCGCGCAGGAGGCCTACCGTCAGGCGGCGGACGCCCACAACGCGAAGGTGGAAACCTTCAACCAGGCGGCCGAGCGGTACAACGCCGCCGCTCTGGCAGGCCGGAACCCAGGACCGCGCCCGACCGAACCAGGCACCTTCACCGACCCGTCAACGGCAGCCCGACGAGAAGCGGTGGAGATCCTGGCCGAGGCCCGCCGCCAACGCACCAGCGCGGCCCGCGACGCCCAGAGCAGGCTGGCAGGCGCTTTGGAGGCGGCTCCTGCGAAGCCCGGGTTCACCGACCGTTTGGGCGCCAACGCGGCGGATGTCTTCGTGGGCACGCAGCTGAACTCGGTCCACGTCCTGGGCGGCCTGCTCAAGGGCGGCGCAGATGTGGTGAAACTGGCCCGCGCGGTCAACCCCACGGACCCCTACAACCTCACCCACCCCGGCGAGTGGCTGAAGAACTCCAACATGCTCCTGGCCGGCCTGGTCGGCACCGCCGCCCACCCCGAACGCCTGCCCATGTCCATCCTCGGCAGCGGCTGGCGCAGCGACCCGGGCGACGCCATGGGGTATCTGGCGTCGAACCTGATCGGGGGCAAGGGTGCGGGGGCCGCGGGCAGGGGTGCCCTGCGCGGGGCTGCTCGGGGCGCGGTGACGGGTGGCGCGCGCGACGGCGTGAGGGCGTCGATCCGCAACACCGCCCGGGAGTTCTGGTCCAAGGAGCTAGACGGCGACCCGGTCGACATGGCCACCGGCCGGATGACCCTGCTGCAGACGGACGAGTCCCTGCCGTCCCGACTCCCCTTGGTCTTCTCCCGGTGCTTCGAGTCGTCCTACCGGGCGGGCCGCTGGTTCGGCCCCACCTGGGCCTCCACAGCGGACCAGCGCCTGGAGGTCGACGCAGAGGGCGTCATCTTCGTCCGCGAGGACGGCTCCCTGCTGGCCTACCCCCACCCCGCGCCCGGCGTACCGGTACTGCCCCTGGACGGCGAGCGCCACCCCCTGACCGTCGACGCGTGGGGCGACTACACCGTCGCCGATCCCGAGTCGGGCCGCACCTGGTACTTCGCCGCGACGGGCGGCGACGGCAACGGCATCGCCCTGCTGGAACAGATCACCGACCGCTCCGGCACCCAGTGGCTCACCTTCGACTACGACACCGAGGGCGCCCCCACCGGAATCACCCACTCGTCCGGCTACCACCTCAAGATCACCACTGAGGGCGAGCGCATCACCGCCCTGCACCTGGCCGGGGCGGCATCCGACGGCACCGATCAGGAGCTGGTTGGCTTCGGCTACGACGACCACGGCCGCCTGACGGCCGTGACCAACTCCTCTGGTACCCCCACCACGTTCGCCAACGACGATCTGGCCCGGATCACCTCCTGGACGGACACGAACGGCTCGAAGTACGGCTACGTCTACGACGACCAGGACCGCTGCACCTTCCAGACGGGCGAGGCCGGCCACCTGCGCAACACCTACACCTACGACGGCACCGACCCAGAGACCGGCCACCAGGTCACCACAAAGACCGACTCCCTCGGCCACACCACCCGCTACCTGGTCAACAACCACCTTCAGGTAGTGGCGGAGACAGGACCGGACGGCGCGACCACCCATACCGCTTACGACCGCCAAGACCGCCCGCTGACCATCACCGACCCGCTCGGCCGCACGACCAGCTACGCCTACGACAAGTCGGGCCGCCCGATCATGGTCGTCCGCCCCGACGGTCGCTACAGCAGCATCGGCTACAACGACCAGGGTCTGCCTGTGGTGATCGCCCACCCGGACGGCAGCCGGACCCTCCAGGAGTACGACGCGGACGGCAACCGCACCGCGGTGACCGACGCCTCTGGGGCGACCACCCGCTTCACCTACGACACCGCAGGCCACCTGGCGTCAATCACCAACGCCATGGGACACACGACTCACGTACGGTGCGACGCGGCGGGCCTGCCCCTGGAGATCACCGACCCGCTCGGCGCCGTCACCCGCTACGAGCGCGACGCTTTCGGCAGACCTGTCACACTCACGGACCCACTGGGCGCGGTCACCCGCCTGGAATGGACGGTGGAAGGCAAACCCGCCCGCCGCACCGCCCCGGACGGCACCACCGAATCCTGGACCTACGACGGCGAGGGCAACTGCACCAGCCACACCGACCCCATGGGCGCCGTCACCCGCTACGAATACACCCACTTCGACCTGCTCGCCGCCCGCACCGACCCAGACGGCGTGCGCTACACCTTCGAACACGACACTGAACTGCGCCTCACCCGCGTCACCAACCCTCAGGGCCTGACGTGGAGTTACGAGTACGACCCGGCAGGACGCCTCGTCACGGAGACGGACTTCGACAACCGCACTCTCACCTACACCCACGACGCAGCCGGCGGCTTGCTGTCCCGTACCAACGCGCTCGGCCAGACAGTCTTCTTCGCACGCAACGCCCTGGGCCAAGTGACACGCAAGAACGCCGCAGACCGCATCACGACCTACGGCTACGACGTCACAGACCAACTCGCCCAGGCGACAGGCCCGGACGGCACAACGCTCACCCTGCAGCGCGACCACTTCGGACGGCTGACGTCGGAAACGGTCGACGGCAGAAAGCTGACGTACACCTACGACGAACTGGGCCGCCGAACAGGTCGCACAACCCCCACGGGCGCGATCACGACGTGGAAGTACGATGCGGCCGGGCGCCGCACGGCAATGGTGGCCTCGGGCCGCACCCTCGACTTCACATACGACACGGCGGGCCGGGAACTTGCCCGCCAGATCGGTGAACTGGTCACCCTGAAGCACTCCTTCGACCTCATGGGCCGCCTCGCGGTCCAGTCGGTGACGGCCGCGAGCGGCCGTACAGTTCAGCACCGCGCGTACGAGTACAGCGCGGATGGCAACCTGATCGGTGTCGATGACCGGCTTTCCGGTACCCGCCGCTTCGAACTGGACGCAGCGGGCCGGGTGACAGTGGTGCACGCCGCGAACTGGACCGAGACGTACGCCTACGACGCAGCAGGCAACCAGACCTCGGCCACCTGGCCCTCCAGCCACCCAGGTCAGGAGGCGGTCGGCGGACGCAGCTATGCGGGCACCAGGATCACCCGCGCAGGCAACGTCCGCTACGAACACGACGCCCTCGGCCGCATCATCCTCCGCCAGAAGATCCGTCTCTCCCGCAAACCCGACACGTGGCGTTACGAATGGGACGCCGAAGATCGCCTCATATCCGTAACCACGCCGGACGGAACCCGCTGGCGGTACGTATATGACCCGTTGGGGCGCCGCACGGCGAAGATGCGTCTGGCCGACGATCGCGAGACGATCCTTGAACGGATCGACTTCACGTGGGACGGCACGAGCCTCTGCGAACAGACCACCATGTGCCCAGCCCTGCCAAACCCGGTTACCCTCACCTGGGATCACAAGGGTCTTCGCCCCATCGCCCAGACCGAACGCATCATCGCCGCCGAGGCCCCGCAGCAGGAGATCGACTCTCGCTTCTTCGCCATCGTCACCGACCTTGTCGGCACGCCCAGTGAACTCATCGACGAACAAGGCGAGATTGCCTGGCACACCCGCAGCACCCTGTGGGGAACCACCACTTGGGCCGCGAACAGCAGTACGTACACGCCCCTCCGCTTTCCCGGTCAGTACTACGACCCTGAAACCGGACTCCACTACAACTACTTTCGCTACTACGAACCCGAAACCGCCCGGTACCTCACTCCCGACCCACTCGGACTGGAACCCGCACCGAACCCAGCAGTTTACGTTCATAACCCGCATAAATGGTCCGACCCGTTGGGTCTTGCCCCGAGATGCTTGAATGTGACGGGAAAGGAGGGCAAGGAAGCAAATGAAAACTTCATATCGGGATCGGCCGACGGGCAGCGGCTGGCAGATCAACTGCGAAGAGAATCAGCGAATTCCATCTTCAACGAAGAGGGATGGCTCACCCCTCAAGCGCTAGCAGAGTCGAGGCTCGTAATTCCGGGTGAAGAAATTGGAAATCCGTCCGTGCGTGAACTTATGACCTCGGATGGAAGCAGTCTCAACGACTGGGGCAAGTACACTACCAGGACGCATCAGTCGCCATATGGCGACTTCCAGGTTCATTATTATTACAATCCTGAGACTGGTAAAATACTGAACTTTGACTACAAGGTCATCATGAACAAGAGGTGATTTAATTGCGAGCCCGCTTCACTCCCCTTCGGACTAATGATGCCGCGATCCTACAGGGCCTCGATGCACTGAAAGATGGTCGAGAATACACAGTGCTGGAGGTCTTCGTGCCGCATGGGAAAAGCGCGCTGTTCCGGCTGGAATTCATCGAAGGGGAGGATTCTGCATTGTTCGACAGTAGAGCATTCACTGTGACATCTTCCACCCTGCCACCTTCCTGGCACTACTTTCAATTCGATACGGGATCATTCGCCTTGCGTCCCGATTCATGGGGGCGGGAGGGCTTCTGGGAAGCCTATTACGAGCATGAACGTGAGGCGCTAGCACTCTACGAGCTCGAAAAGCAGAAAATTACCTCCTTCGCACGGGGGACATGAGCATCCTCAAGAATGACATCGACCCTAACTTCAGCACCCGATCAATGGACTTCGGGAAGAACTGGCTGAATCTCATCAATCCGGTGTGGTGGATTTACTTCTTCACGGCCACCTGGGGGAAACCCAAGTGGCAAGACTCAGGGACCTGATCAGCTGAATTCGAGCACGAGCCACTGGGATCGCACGTACAGGGCGACCTCACTCCGCCCTGACCACGAACGCCCTCACCTCCCGCATCCGCACCCCGGTCCTGTACGGCTCCACATCGCCGCGCACTGCCACCTCAAGTCCATTACGCCAGGCGACGGTGGCCTTGTCCACGTCCTCCGGACGCAGTTCCACGCGCACGCTGCGCATCCGTGAGGCATCCTCGCGGAGCAGCGAGCCGTAGATCGTCGCTTGGCGGTCGCCCTGCCCGCTCAGGCGGGTCACCACCCCTTGCAGGATCGCGCCCTCCTCGCGGGCGGCCCGTTCACGCAGGTCCTTCGCGCCCTCCTCCAACACCTGCACGTGCCGAGGGCCGAGCGTCACCGGCGGTGACGCCTGCTCCATCCGCAACTCGGATGACCAGTCGAAGGCCAACGAGAAGGCCCGCCGCTCCTCGCCCGCGATCTTCACCAGTGCCTCGCAGAGGTTCGCGGACAGACCGGCGCCGGTGTATCCCTCGAAGTCGGCCAGGGAGTCACGGGCAAGAGTCTCCTCGGCTGCGGCATATGCGCAGGTGACGCCCGCGAACAACATCCGGGACACCGTACGGGCGAACGGCTCGGAGGAATGTGAGACCTGTCCGCTGCCCGGAAACGCGTCGTCATGGAAAAGCCATGCCTGCCCCGCCTCGTCCTGCTGCTGGCCGGGGCGGAGGTCCGGCAGGGGTGTGTGCGCCGCGACGACGTAGCTGCCGACACGCGTCTGGTCCAGCCGTACCGACGCTACGTGCTCCTTCACCACCTGCGGCTTCTGTCCCGGCTGCACAGCCTGCGGCAACAGCGCGGAGGAGGCGGCGGCGGTGTGCAGATCCTTCAGCCCGGTGAGGGCCGACACCAGGTCCAGCAGAGGAGCCGTACCGGACGGACCCGGAGGGACCAGCCGGAGGAACTGCCAGTCGACCGGTGGCAGTTGCATCTCCCGCAGGATGTCACCAGGGCGGCGTGCCTCGACCACGGCCAGGGTCTCCAGGATGTCCACGACCCGCCCCGCGAAGTCCTTGCGGCGTTGCAGCGGCACGAGAATCTCGTACGGTCGGCCCGGGTCGTCCATGGGTTTCCACTCCCACAGCTCCGCGCCGGACAGGCCGCGCTCCGCATACCAGCCCTTGCCGCTCAGATAACGCCGTACAACCTCCGGAGCGAGCCCCTCGGCCTCCTCGAACTCCGCGTCCGTGATCACAGTCATGACACCACCAGCAGATCCCGGTAGTCCTCGGCGAAAAGGTCGTGCAGGGAATCGACGGTCAGCAGATTGGCACGGGGGACATTCACCGTCCGAGTGCCCGACCTCGGCGGGTTCTCCACCGGGTCCAGATCGTGCAGGCACATCCAGTAGGCGGCGTGCCGCAGCAGCAGCCGGTCCTGGGAGGCGTGCGACCAAGCGAAAGGATCAGCTGCGGCCAGAACGACGAAGAGGAAGCGGGGCATCACGTAGTCCCGGCCGGCCAGCCAGTTGTAGTTCTTCACCTTGAGCTGATAGCGGATGTGCTCCTCGTGGATGTCCGGGGACGACGTGCACTTCACCTGCGCCTCAATGGCCGGATACCTACGGGTCCCGGCCCGGCCCGCGAAGCCCAGCTGCCAGTCCACGCCGACCCGGTCGCGCTCCCTCTGGCTGAGGTCCAGGTTCGCCGCCGTAGCAAGCATCCGGATGAACTGCTCACCGAAGCTGCCTCGGTGGCCGTTCTCCCCGAACCCCTCGGAGCCACTCGCCCACTTCGGCACCGGTTCGGCCCCTGGCAGGGCGACTGGGTCGTGCGCCGTGCCGGCCGGCTGCTGTGGGATGCCGCCGATTTTGCTGTCCGCCATGCGCCCCCGCTCGTTCTCCGAACCCGCGCGCCCCGCACACAGGCGCGCTCCGCGCGTCTCGTACCCTTCGGGCGACGCACAGTAACGAGCATCACACTCACAGCCAAAGCCCTTGATCGGGATCCGGCCGAAAGCAGATGGTCGGATGGCGTGATGCGAAGTGGTCGATCAGGTTCCGCGCCAAACGCCGTACCGGTTGTCAGTAGCCCCACCTACTCTGGCCCCGTGACCCAGGATTCCCTCGCCGCTTCCGGCAACGGGCCCGACCCGTCCGCCCCCGTGCTGTCAGCGCCCACCCCGCAGGAGCTGCGCGACCGGCTCGCCGAGCTGGTCGTGCGCGATCTGCTCGGGCCCACCGGCGACGAGCCGGAGGAGCTTGCGGGTAATCCGCTGGACCACTACATCATTGGGCGGCTGGCCCCCGGCGGAGTGCGGGACGAGAGCGGGACGTCGCTGCGGACGGTCGGCAAGGAGGTGGCTCCCGAAACGCTCGACGAGCCGAGCGTGGCGCCCGAGCAGGAGCCGGAGGCCGGGGACCAGGAACCGTCTGCGCCCCACATGCCCAGCCTCCACCCCTCGACGCTGGGGCTGACCGTGCGGGTGGACAAGGCAACGCAGGAGCTGACGGTCGACTGCGAGTGGGCGCGGTACGAGCTGGGCGACTCGAAGATCGAGGGCAATCCGAAGAGGGTGTTCCACCGGGTGCCCTGCTCGGGCACCGTCAGCGTGAAGCTGGTGGAGGGCAGGCTGGCGGCACAGCCGCTGCACGCCCAGCACTTCCCGCACATCGTGGTGCGCGGGCGGGCACGACTGCACGAGGGTTCCTGGCTGGTGTCCCTGTTCCTCGTCAACGGACAGGAGATCCGGCGCGGTTCGGCGCACTGGATGTTCCAGGCGTCGATGACGGTCACAGGTGCGCCGGACACCGCGCCCTTCCTGCCACGCCGTACGGTCGAACCCGCTGGGGGCGACCAGGCGGAGCGGCGCTCGCTCGCCATGACGTACCGCTTCCATCCCGAGTTCGCCGTGGGCCACGGCACCGGTGTCCACGCTGAGGCGTCCCCGGACGATCGCCGACGGGCCGTGAGCGTCTCCACCACGGCCACACCGACGTACGAGGTGCCGCACACGGACGTACCGGATCCGCGCAACGACGAGGACGCGGACCTGTCCGAGCTGGCCGGACTCACGCTGGACATGCGCGAGTTGAGCCGTATGGAAGCCGACCCACTGCGGGCCGCGCTGCTTCCGCTGGTGGACGGCTACCGCTCCTGGATAGAGCGGCAGAAGCAGACGGTGGACGACCCGGCCGCCGAACTCGACGCGTACCGGGCCGAGGCAGCGGAGAACATGCGCCTCGCCACGAAGGCCGCGGACCGCATCCAGGCCGGGATCGACCTGCTGCGCGACGATCCCGAAGCCCTGGACGCCTTCCGGTTCGCCAACCGGGCCATGTGGCAGCAGCGCGTCCACACCATCGCGGCCCGCAGCCGACGCAGCACTCACTCGATGTCGCTCCAAGAGGCGGTCGAGGCGGCCGACCTGCCGAAGAACCGGAGCTGGCGCCCCTTCCAGCTGGCCTTCCTCCTGCTCAACCTGCCCTCGCTCGCCGACCCCGGCCACGCGGAGCGGACCGACGACCACACTGCTCTGGCCGACCTCCTCTGGTTCCCCACCGGTGGTGGCAAGACCGAGGCGTATCTCGGTCTGACCGCCTTCACGCTCGCCATCCGGCGGCGCAAACCCCACCTCGGCGGGCTCGACGCCGAGCACGGGGTGGCCGTGATCATGCGGTACACACTGCGGCTTCTCACCATCCAGCAGTTCCAGCGGGCCGCCGCGCTGATCTGCGCCTGCGAAGTGATCCGCCGCGAGGAGCCGGACCGGTGGGGCCGCAACCCGTTCCGGATCGGGCTGTGGGTCGGCGGCCGGGTCACGCCCAACACCACCGAGCAGGCGGCCGACTGGGCGCGTGAGCAGAAGAAGGAAAAGGGCAGGGGGGGCTTCGGGCGTACGGGCTCCCCCCACCAGCTCACCAGCTGCCCCTGGTGTGGCGCGAAGATGGAGGCGGGCCGCGACATCAGCGTCGACAAGACCCTCCGTCGAACATTCATCACCTGCCCCGACGCCTACGAGTGTCCCTTCGGCGCGAGTGCCTTCGGGGTTCCCGCCGACGAACAGGGGCTGCCCGTCCTCGTCGTCGACGAGGAGATCTACCGGCTCCCGCCGAGCCTCGTCATCGCCACCGTCGACAAGTTCGCCCAGCTGCCCTGGAAGGGCGACACGCAGGCACTGTTCGGCCAGGTCTCGCGGCGATGCACCCGGCACGGATACGTCACGCCGTCCGCGGTGGACGCAGAGTGGGAGTCCTCCAGCCATCCCGCGGCCGGCGGCCACCCGGCCGCCTCCACGGTCGACGCCGTCAGGGTTCGCCCGCCGGACCTGATCGTCCAGGACGAGTTGCACCTCATTTCCGGCCCGCTCGGCTCCCTCACCGGGCTCTACGAGACCGCCGTGGACCGGCTCTCCACCTGGGAGCCCGAAAGCGGCGTCAGCGTGCGCCCCAAGGTGATCGCCTCCACCGCGACCGTGCGCCGCGCCGACCGCCAGATCCACGACCTCTTCGCTCGCCGCACGGCCGTCTTCCCGCCGTCCGGACTGAGCGCCGACGACACGTTCTTCGCTCGGCGGCGGCCTACCGACAAGAAGCCCGGTCGCCGGTACGTCGGAATCTGCGCGCAGGGCGTGCGGACGAAGTCCGTTGCGATCAGGGTGTTCGTCGCTCAACTTGCCGCCGCCCAGTACCTCTACGAGACGTATGGCGCGAGCGAGCTGACCGATCCGTATATGACGCTCGTCGGGTACTTCAACAGCCTGCGCGACCTCGGTGGCATGCGCCGGCTCGTGGAGGACGACGTGTCGGCCAGGCTCGTCCGGGCCGACCGCCGAGGGCTCGCCACCCGGCGGATCGGCGAACCGGCCGAGCTGACCAGCCGTATGGCCTCCGACGCCATCCCAGACATCCTGGAGAAGCTCGACATCACCTTCGGCCGCAGGCCCAAGGGATCACCGCGCCCCATCGACGTCCTACTCGCCACCAACATGATCGCCGTCGGCGTGGACGTGTCCCGGCTCGGCGTCATGGTGGTCAACAACCAGCCCAAGTCGACCGCCGAGTACATCCAGGCGACCAGCCGTGTGGGCCGCAGGGCACCGGGGCTCGTCTTCACCGTGCTCAACTGGGCCCGGCCACGCGACCTTTCGCACTACGAGACGTTCGAGTCCTTCCACGCCACGATCTACCAGCACGTGGAAGCCCTGTCCGTGACGCCGTTCGCGGACCGCGCCGTCGACCGGGGTCTGACCGGCGTCCTCGCCTCCCTGGTCCGCAACCTCAAACCCGACTACAACGCCAACCGCGGCGCCCAGTGGGTCGACCGACGCGGGGAGGTCGTCAGCCACGCCGTGCGCTCCCTTGAACTGCGAGCGAAGGACGTCACGGACAACCGTCATATCGCGAACGAGGTGCGGGCCCGGCTCGACACCCGACTCGACTACTGGGAACAGAAGCGCAAGGCGCCCGGAGCGGTCCTCGGCTACCGCACGGCCCGGGGCCAGGGCGACGTCGCCCCGCTCCTGCTGGAACCGGACAGCGGCCCCTGGCGGCTCATGACATGCCCGACGTCGCTACGCGAGGTCGAACCCCCGATCCGGCTGATCCTCACTGGTGAGGCGGGCGGCGACCTCGCCGGCGAACCGCCCTACACCCCGCGCGAACAGCCCGACGACAGCACCCCGGACACCGACGCAGATCCCTGGGAGACGACATGACTGCCCCCGCAGCCGAAACACTCCGCGTGGGCGAACTGCGTCCCAGCCAGCTCCTGCACACATACGGCATCGGCGCCGTCACCGACCTGCCCAACCTCTCCACCATGGTCATGGGCCTGGACGACTGGGACCCGGTCCGTGCCCGAGTCCTGACCGAGGACCGCCTGCTGGCTGCCGTCCGGCGCCGCCTCGGCAGCCAGGTCGCCGCCCTGCGCACACCGCCCCACCTGCCGGAGAACCCCGCCGACCCGTACGGCGACTGGACCCGGACAGGTGTGCCGGTCGGTCTGTTCCCTCGCTGGCTGCGGTGCTCACGCGAGCGGTGCAATCAGTTGGCCCCTGCCTCCGGCGGCCTCTTCCAGCTCCGGCCGAACCTCTACCGCCCGGAGAAGACGAAGTACGTCCACATCAACTGCGGCGGTCCCGGCGCGGGACAGCCCACCGCTCTGCCCGCCCGCTTCCTCGTGGCCTGCCCCTACGGGCATATGGACGACTTTCCCTGGGTGTACTTCGTCCACCGCGGAGACACATCGTGCGAGGGCCACACCCTGAGCCTGACGGAGTCCGGCACCACGGGCGAGGCCGCCAACGTCTTCGTTCGGTGCACCTGCGGAGTGCCGCCCCGCTCCATGGCCGACGCCATCGGGCAGGCCGGAGAGCGGAACCTGCCCGCTTGCCGGGGCCACCACCCGCATCTCGGCACCTTCGCTCAGGGCGGCTGCTCGGAGCAGACACGCACCATGGTTCTCGGCGCCACCAACAGCTGGTTCGCCTCCCAACTGCGGCTGTTCAGCATCCCCCGCGCCGAGGAGCCCCTCACGCAGGCGGTCAGGGAACACTGGAGCCTGCTCTCACCGCTGGCAGCCGTCCCCGCGGACGCGGCCAAGATGTTGCTGCCCACCCAGGCATGCTGGCCCGAGTTGGAGCAGTACGGGGCAGACGCGGTCTGGGCGGCGGTGACAAGGGAAGCCCAGGCGACCGCCGGTAATCAGGACGAGGCGGACGAGGAGTTCGACCTCACCACCCCGGAGTGGCGGGCATTCACCCACCCACGCGACCACGCCCTGCCGGATTTCACCACCGTGCGCGAGCGGGACCTTCCCGACGGCACCGCCGCCTGGCTCGACAGTGTCGTGCTCGTCCACCGGCTGCGCGAGGTCTCGGCGCTCACCGGTTTCACCCGGATAGAAGCTCCCGAGTGGCTGGCCGGGGAGGAGTCGCGCGCTCACTCCGTAGCCCCGCTGAGCCGTAACGCCCCCACATGGGTTCCCTGCGCCGAACTCCGGGGCGAGGGAGTGTTCGTCGCCCTCAAGGAAGAGAAACTCGCCGAGTGGGAGCGGCAGGAAGCCGTTCTCGCCCGTGAGGAGATCCTGAAGTCCGCCCACTGGGGCTGGTGCATGGCCCGCCGCGTCGAACCACGCTGGCCCGGCATCCGGTACGTGCTCCTGCACACCCTGGCCCATGTCCTCATCCGCCAGTTCGCACTGGAATGCGGCTACGGAGCCTCCGGGATAGCGGAACGCATCTACGCACGCTCGGGTCCCGACCCCATGTCCGGGATCCTGCTCTACACCGCGGCCCCCGACAGCGAGGGGACCCTGGGCGGCCTCGTCTCACTCGGCCGCAGCGAACGGCTCGGACCGGCGATCTCGCAGGCCCTGGAAGAAGCAAGGCTGTGCAGCTCCGACCCGATGTGCGCCGAGCACGACCCACGCATCCACTCCCGGCTGCACGGAGCGGGTTGTCACGCCTGCCTGTTCGCCGCGGAGACCTCGTGCGAACGGGGCAATCACTACCTGGACCGGGCACTGCTGGTGGAGACGCTGGCCGACGACAAATGCGCGTTCAGGCCGTGAATGGGCCGGTGGCGGGCGACGAGTCGAGTGGGCAGGACGGTCGTCCTGCTGTTGCTCCGGCTGACATCCCCGTTGCCCGGAGCGGCACCCTGTCGCACCGCCTTCCAGGCCTTCTGGCTGCCCTCTGCGATCGCCTGCCCGAAGATCGCATCGCCGTCCTGGAGCACGTCTTCGGAACGATCACTGGTCCTGATGACCCCTTGCTGAGCCGATTCATCGCGGCCCAGCCCGCCGCCGGTCTGGCACACCAGCTCACGGAGGTCACCCGTGCCTGGCGCGCCGAGGCACCCGACATGCCCGGGGCGGGGCTCTCTCTGGCCCTCACCACTGGCCGCTCGATTCCCCGGCCCCGGCCGACCCAAGTCGTGGTGAGTGGCCCGATGAGTGCGTCGCTGACAGCGCGTCTGACGAGCGGGGTTGCCGTGGAAGTCATTCGCTCGGCGGACACTTCGCTGCTGATCGCCAGCTTCGCCGCTCATGGTGCTCGGGACGTCGTGACAGAGATCGGGCGAGCGGTCCGCCGAGGGGTGCGTGTGGACCTCCTACTGGAAGAATCCACCCAGGCGTCTGCGGCCTTTGCCTCGCTGCCTGACGAGGTGCACGTCTGGCACCGCATGGGGGCTTCAGGCGTGCTCCATGCCAAATTGGTGGCTGCCGATCGGCACACAGCCTTACTCGGCAGTGCCAACCTCACCGACCGAGCCCTGTCCGACAACATCGAACTCGGTGTAGTGCTACATGATCCGCACACAGTAGAGCCGCTCGTCGATCACTTCCGATGGATGCTGGCGCCTGAGAACAACGTCATGCGTCTCGTGTGAGCCGACATCCCAGGTCCGAGGGACGGGTGTGCTTTCCCAAAGTGGACCTGGCGGCATACCTGGAGCGCTTCGGCGGCGAGCCCGCGGAGTAGTCGGTACGCAACCCCCCGCACCCCCGTGCGCGTCTCCCCCTACGGAAAGTCACCGGAGCGGGGGGCCCACATGGCACTGTTCGGAAACGCGCACACCGTCAACCCTGGCAAGGCCCAGGAGGACTACGCGCGACTGCTGGGTCACGGGGAGCAGGTCCACGCCGCGTACCTGCTCATCCGTGACACCATCCTGTTCACCGACCGGCGCCTGATCCTGGTCGACAAGCAGGGGCTGACCGGCAAGAAGGTGGAGTACCACTCCGTCCCCTACCGCAGCATCACGCACTTCGCGGTGGAGACGGCCGGGCACTTCGACCTCGACGCCGAGCTGAAGATCTGGATCTCCGGCACCCACGAACCGATCGAGAAGACGTTCACCAAGGGCGTGGACATCTACGAGGTCCAGGCGATCCTCACCCAGTTCGTGGCGAGGTAGGCCGAGGTGGCCGGACAGGACGGCACGCGGCCCGTGATGCCGGACAGGACAGCACGGGGCCCGGGCAGCCGTACGCTGCCCGGGCCCCTCTGTGCCGTCCTGGGCGGGCTCCCCCTTAGCCCAGGACCCCGGCGCCGGTCGTGCTCGACAGCTCCGTCACCAGGTTCTTCACCGAGGTCTGGAGGCCGGCCGTCAGGGTCGGCGTCCAGTTCACGGTCGTCTTGATCTTCTTGGAGTTCGCGGCGTTGTACGCGGCGACCAGGTCGGTCTCGGTGCCGTTGACGAGGTTGCCCTTGCCCGCGACCGAGCCCGTGCCGTCGCCGCTCAGCAGCTTGGCGACCTTCGCGCCGGAGGGGAGCTTGAAGGCGTTGTGTTCGGCGACGACCTGGGCCTTGGCGCGGGAGTCGAGGCTGTACTTGGGCGCGTAGCCGTTGACGGTGGCCGTGTCGTAGACGTTGTTGTAGAGGTGGATCTGGCCGATGCGGGCCAGCGGGGCACGCTGGACGATGCCCTTCCACACGTTGTGGTGGATGGTGACCCGCAGCTTGCCGGTGGAGTCCGTGTCACTGCTGCCGATCAGCATCGTCTTGTCGTGGTTGGTGAACTGGTTGCGCTCCACGGTCACCAGGTCGGAGCCGTTGGTGATGTCGAGGGCGCCGTCGTGGATCTGGTACTTGCGGCCGAAGTACGTCTTCTCCGCGCTGTCGAAGAACGGGGCGTCCGTGAACGTGTTGTGGTCGGCCCACACGTTCGTCACCCCGCGCAGGGTGACGGAGTCGTAGTTCGAGTTCCACTCGCCGGACGAGCCGTCGGTCGGGTCCCACTGCGGGAAGCAGTCCTCGGTGGCGGCGAAGGTGAGGTTGCGGACGATGACGTTCTTCACGTCCTGCACCTGGAGGCTGCCGCCCGTGATGCCCGCCTTGCTGCCCGGGACGCCCACGATGGTGGTGTTGGAGGGCACCCTGAAGACGATGTTCTTCTTCTGCTTGTTGGCCGCGGCCTCGCGGGCCTTCTCCTGCGTGCCCGACGGCGCCTTCTTGCCGTAGGTCGCCGGGTCGAACGCCTTCAGGTAGGCGGAGAGCGAGTAGCCCGTGCCGGAGGCGTAGTCGGCGCAGGTCAGCTTCTTGCCGGAGTCGTCCGTGTTGGCTTCGATGGTGCCCTTGACCTTGATGATCCGGGGCGTGGTGTCGGAGACGGAGCCCAGCGCCTTCACGAGCTGCGCCCGGGTGCTGACCGTGAACGTGTGCGCGGAATCGGCCTTGGTGCCGCCGGTCGTCCCGGAGCCGGAGGCCGCCCAGCCGTCCTTGGCGGGCAGCACCTGGTGGTAGAGGTCGACCGGGCCCGCGTTCGCGTTCATCACGAAGACACCGGTGCCGAGGCCCGCGGCAGCGGCGGCGGCCGTGCCGACGAGCATGCGGCGCTTGAGACGGGACCGGCGGTGAGAGGCAGAGGCCACGGATGAGTCCTTACGTAACGTACGTGATTCGGATGAACACGTGGTTCGTGTGGAGCTCCCGTGAAGGGAGTTTCCAACTCATCTGTGGTCGCCGGTTTCTGAAAGGTTGCCAGGGTCGGCGGGATTCTTGTGACCGCTGTGGTTGGTGTGGTTGGCGCTCCGGTGGTTCAGCCGGGCGGCGTGGTAGGGAAGTGGCGCCTCAGGACCGGCAGCCAGCGGTTGGCGGGCAGTTCGGGGCGGAGGGCGGCGAGCCCGGTGCCGTACTTCGACACGGGGCACGGCCGGTGCTTGAGCGACCACAGCAGCCGGTCGGCGCCGCACCCCGCACGCCCGGCCTTCGTCTCGACAATGGCCCGCTCGGGGGTACGCAGCACGGTGCCGTCGGGCAGTGCCCAGGTCAGCCCGGTGTCGATGGTGAGGCGGCTTCCGCTACGCGGCAGGAAGAGGGTCGTACGCCGGTAGAGGGTGGTGAGGGCGGGCACGAAGCGGAGGTGGCGTGCGTGGATGCCGGCCTCGCCGAGCGCGTGGTCGGCGTACGCCCGGGCCTCGTCGTCCAGCCGCCACGGGTCGCCGTCGTACGGGACGCGCTGCTTGACGGTGGTGCCGCGCGGGCCCCGGGTCTTGACCTCGAGGAAGCGCCCACCGGAGTCGAGGTAGGTCCGTATCCGCAGCTTGAACCGTCTTCGCCGGCGCCGGGCCGCACCGAGGTAGCCGTCCATCTCCGGGGTGTCGAAGTAGAGGGACCGGTACGCGAACCGCCGCTGCCCGTCCACCTCCAGCACCCGCACGTCCTCGTCGATCCCGCCCAGCAGCAGCGGCAGGTCGGTGACGGGCAGCATGTACTTTCGGTCCAGCCTGGTCAGCAGCTCGGCCCGTTCGACGAGCTCGCCGAGCCCGATCGGCCGCAGCGCTCCGAGCCCGATCGGCCGCGGCTCTCCGACGACCGGCCCGGCCGAGTCGACGGCTGTCATACCCCGGCCTCTTGCTCCACACGGGCACCCGCGTCGGCCGGCGCGGGCGAGCCGTCGGTGACGACGTACCGGACCTCGACGAGGGTCGTGTCGTTGACCAGGTCCACGTTCCGCACGGACAGGTTCGCGACCCGCCCGCCGAGCAGCACTTCGAGGTGCGCCCGCAGGGCCTCGTCGTTCATGTACGCGGTGTCGAGCCGCAGAGTCCGCTGCCGGTGCCGCCCGAACAGCCGGGGGTGGTCGCCGACGTACATCGTGCCGACGACCAGCGCCATGAGGGAGCCGGTCAGCACGCTCGCACTGTGCGGCAGCCCCGCGATCAGCCCAATGGCGAGGGCGGAGAAGTAGTACGCGATCTCGTGCTGGGCGATCTCGTACGACCGCAGCCGGGTGATCGACAGCACCCCGAACAGGCCCATGCCGAGCCCTGTCCCCACGGACGCGGAGCTGAGGGCCATGGTCACCGACAGCACCCCGGCGTTGAGGCCGAGGAACGCGGCGAGCAGGTCACGGCGGTGATGGCGGGGGAAGTACACGCCGAAGGCGAGGACTGCCATGGCGGCGAGGTCGAGGACGACGAGTTCCAGCTGGTTCACGACAGGTTCCCCGCCCTCGGCCCGCCGTCGTTCACTGTGGGTTCGGTCATGGTTCAACCATGGGTTACCTGCCTGCCCGTCAACTTTGCGGCTTCGTGTGCGGGATGAAGAATCACCCGTTGCGCGGAACGCCGGCGTCGAAGGGGACCATCACACGCGTCGTGGTCTGCTGGTAGATGACCGAGCTGCGGAAACTCACCACCTCGCGGCGCGCGCTGACCCGGTCCATGAGAAACGAGTGCAGCTGCTCGATGTCCGGCACGGCCACGTGCACGATGAAGTCGTCGTCGCCGGAGACCACGAAGACGGAGACGACCTCGGGCAGTGGGGCCAGGTACGCCTCGAAGGCGGAGATCACCTCCCGGCTCAGCGGACGCAGCCGTGCGAAGACCAGCGCCTGGAGCGAGCGGCCCAGCATGCGCGGCTGCACGGCCGCGTGGTACCCGGTGATCACTCCGCGCGCCCTCAGTGCCCGGACCCGTTCCAGGCACGTGGAGGGCGCGATGCCGGTCAGGCGGGCCAGCTCCCGGTTGGTGAGCCGTCCATCGCGCTGGAGATAGCTGAGGATCGCCGAATCAATGTCGTCCATGACGGCCATTCTCGGGCGGCGTACCGAATTTGGTTCGGCTGTTTCCCCAAAGTCCCGTATGCCGCTCTACATTCCATGCCATCCGCCGGATGGAAGGGATCCCGTCTCCATGGCCCCCGCACTCCCCACGCCCGCCACCACGACCGCGGCCCCCACGCCCGCCGCCGCCGACCACTACGACGGGTTCCTCGCCGAGCACTACACCTGGATGCTGGGCGGAGACGTCGACGCGCTGGCCGCCGCCCAGCGCACGCAGCTGTCGGACCGTGGTGTGGTGCCGGTGCCCGTGGTCGCCGACCCGGCCGCCGGATCACTGGCCGTGGACCTGGGCTGCGGCCCCGGACACACGAGCCTGGCACTGGCCGGCCTGGGCTTCGACCTGGTCCTCGCGGTCGACCTGAGCCATTCGCTGCTGGAGGAACTGTCGGCGCACGCCGCCGGCGTACCGGCGATCCGTCCCGTACGGTCCGACCTGCGCACCGCCCTGCGCGACCTGGTCCGCCCCGGCTCGGCGGACGCGGTCGTCTGCCTGGGCGACACGCTCACCCATCTCCCCACCAGGGGAGACGTGGCCGCCCTGCTGAACGACATCGCCGACGCGCTCACGCCCGACGGAACGGCCGTCCTCTCCTACCGCGACCTGACCGTCCCGCTCACCGGCACCGACCGCTTCCTTCCGGTCCGCGCCGCCGAGAACCGGATCATGACCTGCTTCCTGGAGTACCCGGACGACTACGACGACTACACGGTCGTCGTGCACGACCTGATCCACACCCGGTCCGCCCCCGACGGCACCTGGACCCTGCACGCCCGCAGCTACCGCAAGCTCCGGCTCGCCCACGACTGGGTGCTGGAGCAGTGCCGTACGGCGGGACTCCGGGTCGTGCGGGAGGAGACCGGCCCCGGGAGCGCCATGCGCACCGTGACCCTCCGGCGACGTGTGGTGTGACGCGTGCGCGGCGAGGCCACGTCCCCGCGGGGGCGCCCCGCGATAATCAGGCCATGGCCACTCCCCGCGCACGAGCCGCTACATGAACGACGACGAGACGGGCGACGAGACGGGCGACGAGGCGGACCGGGCCCCGCACACCAACCCGGACACCGCCCCGGACACCGACCCGAACGACCCCCTGCTGCGCCTGCTGACCGACGTCCTCGACCTCGGCGCCCCCTACGGCCTGGCACTCGCCGGCGATTACGCGGCGCTGGCCCACGGTCTGGTCGCCAAGGCGGGCCGGGGAGCCCTGGAGGTGGCCACGGAGAGTGCCGAGCCCATGGAGACGATCGCGGCCGCCGTCCGGGCCGGCCTGGAGGAAGGGGACCGACGCGTACGCCCCCTCCAGACGACCCCTCTCTCCACCCGTCTCCTCGTCACCGAGCCCGCCACGGGCGCGGAGCGCACGCTCGACACCGGCCTCGACACCGTCCCCGGCATCGCCCTCGACATCGTCAAGGAAGCCCTCTGGCGCCCCCCGGTCGACACCGGCCTCGGCCCGACGCTCTCCGTCGAGGACGTCATCGGCACCAAGGTCCGGGCCCTGGCCGATCGCGGCCTCGCCCGCGACCTCGTCGCCGTCCACGCCGCCGCGGACCGCTGGAGCCTCACCGAACTGGAGGAACTGGGCCGGCGCCACGCCCTCGACGCCTTCGACCTCACCGACCTGCAGTCCCGGCTGGAGGGCATGGAGTGGATCGCCGACAGGGAATTCACTGGCTCCGGCCTCGACGAACAGGCCATCATGGCCCTCCGCCAGTGGGCCCAGACCTGGGCCGACGACATCGCGGAACGCCTCCTGGAGGAGGAGGCGATGGAGCCCCCGCCCGACGAATGACCCTATTGCCCTTGCCCCTGCCCTTGCACTTGTCCCTGGGAGGACCGTGAGCAGACGCCGATACGTGGCCCGAGGCGTTCCCGGCGGCTACCGCATCTGGGACAACCGCCGGCACGGCTGGTGGGGCGACCACTACGAGCTCTGCCCGGACGACCTTCTGAAGGAACTGAACGGGGCGGCGGACCAGAAGAGGATCACCGAACTGATGAGGCGGTACCGGGCGGCCAAGCGCTAGGCGTCCGGGCAGATGGCGGGTACGACGCCGGTGTTCCGTCCGTTGGGGTGCGAACCGAGTGTTGGTTCGCCAAGGCGGCGGCCGCCCCGTGAGACGCTCACTGCGAATCCCGAGGTAGGAGGCGCAGTGGATGTCAGCACGTTCTACGCACTCTTCTCGGCCACCTGCTTCACCCTGGTCGGCCTCTGGTGGAACGTGGTCCGGGGTCACCAGGAGTGGCTGCGCGATCCGCAGCTGCGCCACATCGTCGGCGGTATCTACATCTCGTTCCTGCTTCCCGCGCTGATGGGCCTGTTCGCGCAGGTCGGCGGCATGGAGACCCCGGAGATCTGGCGGGCCAGCTTCGTGGCGCTCGCCCTGATCGGCTGTGTGTCGATACTGCGTCTGACCAGCCGCACCCGCCCGGACGGCTCCTCCATGTTCCTGACCCTTGCCCAGGCGGCGGCGGCTCTGTGCTACGCGCTGATCGCGCTGGTGGGCGCGCGACCCGAGCTCGCGGACATCGTGAACCTGAAGCCGATCCAGGCGGCGGCGGTTCTGCTGATCCTGCTCGTCGCCCTGGGGCACGGCCTGGTCTGGAGGTTCATGGCCGGCGAAGGCCGACCCGCCGACGCGACCTGAGGGGTGGCCTAGGGGCCCCTACGTGCCGATGAGCTCGTCCGCCACCCACCGTGCGACATCGGCGGGCCAGGGCACCGGCAGTCCGAGGACGATGTGGTGGATGCCGGCGTCGATCGCTTCGGCGATCGCGTCCCGCGTGGAGCCGGGCCGGTCGTAGGAGACGGGCAGGTGGATCGAGCGGGTGATGGAGGCGGGGTCGCGGCCGATGTCGGCGCAGTAGCGGTCCAGCAGGGCGCTGCGGCGAACGACGTCGTCGAGGTCGCCGCCCGGGATGTTCCACAGGTCGGCGTGCTCGGCGACCACGCGCAGTGTCGCGGAGGAGCGTCCGCCGATGAGGATCGGCGGGTGAGGGCGCTGGACGGGTTTGGGGTTGGCGAACGCCCCGGTGAGCTGGACGTACTCGCCGTGGAAGTCGAACGGTTCGTCCTCGGTCCACAGCCTCCGGATCACCGTGCACGCTTCGGCGAGGCTTCCCACGGCGTGGGCGGTGTCGTGGAAGGGCAGGCCGTGGGCCGCGTACTCGCGGTGGGCCTCGGGAGGGTGGGGTCGTGAGCCGACGCCGATGCCGAAGTCGAGCCGTCCGCCGGAGACGACGTCGACGGTCGTGGCGATCTTGGCCAGCATCGCGGGCGGCCGGAACCGGTTGCTGGTCACCATGACGCCGAGCCGCAGCCGTCGGGTCTGGGCGGCGAGGGCGGAGAGCAGCGTCCAGCCCTCGTGGATCGGCCCGTCCGGGTCGCCCCCGATCGGCATGAGGTGATCGAACAGCCACGCGTGCTCGATCTCCGGGATGGCGTCCGCCTCGCGCCAGACCCGCAGGATGTCGTGGTAGTCGACCTGCATGGGGGCGGTCATGATCCCGAAGCGGGGACGGGGTGTGTGGGGCGGGGTCATGGTGCAGTGGGGTCCTTTCGGCCGTTGATGCGGACTCACCTCGTGACGCGGACTCACCTCGTGACGCGGACTCACCTCGGACGGTCAGCGGCGCCGTCGCAGTGACGGGTCGAGCAGCGAGGGCGGGGTGTCGTACTTCTCGTGGGCGGCGAGGTCGGTGCCGGGGGCGACGATCGAGTCGATCGCGTCGAGCACGTCGGCGGAGAGCACGGTGTCGGCGGCGGCGAGCTGTGAGTGCAGATGGTCCAGGGTGCGGGGGCCGATGAGCGCGCTGGTCACGGCGGGGTGCGCGGTCACGAAGCCGAGTGCGAGCTGGATCATGGTCAGGCCGGCCTCATCGGCGACCTTGGCCAGCTGCTCGACGGCGTCGAGCCGGGCCCGGTTGGCGGGGAGGGCGATGTCGAAGCGGTCCGGCATGAACGCCGACCGGCTCGTGGCGATCTCCCGGCCCTCGCGGACCGCGCCCGACAGCCAGCCCGAGGCCAGCGGACTCCACACCAGCACGCCGAGCCCGTACTCCTCGGTCACGGGCAGCACATGGGTCTCGATCCCGCGCTGCAGGACGGAGTAGCTGGGCTGTTCGGTGACGTAACGGCTCAGGTGATGCTCGCGGGCGGCCCACTGGGCCTGCACGATGCGGTACGCGGGGAAGGTCGAGGAGCCGAAGTAGCGGATCTTCCCGGCACGCTGAAGGTCGGTCAGGGCCGACAGCGTCTCCTCGTCGCTGGTGGCCGGGTCCCACCGGTGGACCTGGTACAGATCGACGTGGTCGACACCGAGGCGGCGCAGGCTGTTGTCCAGCTCGGTGACCAGCCAGCGGCGCGAGCTGCCGCGATGGTTGCGCTCATCGCCCATGGGCATGCCCGCCTTCGTGGCCAGCACGATGTCGTCGCGGCGGCCGGCGATGGCTCGGCCGACCATCTCCTCCGACTCGCCGTCGCTGTACATGTCGGCGGTGTCGATGAGGTTGATCCCTGCATCGAGGGCGGCGTCGACGAGGGCGGTGGCCTCGTCCTGGGTGGTGCGCCCGATCCTGCCGAAGTTCATCGCGCCGAGCGCGAGAGAGCTGACCTGCACACCGGTGCGGCCCAAGGTGCGGTACTGCATGACTGTGTCTCCTCCAACGAAGGTGAAACGCGGCACCAGCGAAACGGAACCGCGCTCCGCTTACGATACGGAACACCGCTCCGTTTCGGCAAGCCCGATACCCTCGTAGCCTCGGCAGTGGAAGGAGCGGCGCGGTGAACGCCAACGACGAGGGCGCGGGGAGCGCGGCCCGGCCCCAACGGACGGATGCCCGGCGCAACCAGAAGGCGCTGCTCGACGCGGCCGCCGCGGTCTTCGTCACGTCGGGCGTGGAAGCGCCGGTACGCGACATCGCGGCCAAGGCCGGCGTCGGGATGGGCACGATCTACCGCCACTTCCCGACGCGGGCGGACCTCATCATCGCCGTGTACCGGCACCAGGTGGAGGCCTGCGCCGAAGCCGGTCCGGCCCTGCTGGAGACGAGCGCGACGCCTTACGCCGCGCTGGGGCAGTGGATCGACCTCTTCGTCGACTTCCTGGTCACCAAGCACGGACTCGCCGCCGTACTGCAGTCCGGCAACGCCGACTTCGACACGCTGCACGCCTACTTCCTCGACCGCCTCGTGCCCGTGTGCGCCCACCTGCTCGACGCGGCGACCGCAGCCGGCGAGATCCGCTCCGACCTCGACGCCCTGGAGCTCATGCGCGGAGTCGGCAACCTCTGCATCGGCGCGGAGGGCGACCCCCGCTACGACGCACGCCGAGTGGTCGGCTTCCTCATCGCGGGCCTGCGCCGACCAGGGCGATCATGACGATCTGGGAGATGCGGCCGGCGTCGATGTCGGACGTCTCGGCGGTGGCGGAGCTGCGTGCGGTGGTGATGCGACCGGACCTGGAACGGCTCGGGCGGTACGACGAGCAGCGCGTACGGCAGCGGCTGCGGGACGGCTTCGACCCGTCACACACACGGGTCATCGAGGTGGACGGCACGTTCGCCGGCTGCGTGGCGCTCCGCCCGGCCGAGGACGCGCACTGGCTGGAGCACTTCTACCTGGCCCCGCGTCTTCAGGGCAGCGGTATCGGTTCGGGCGTCCTGCGCGAGCTGCTGGAACGGTGCGACGGCGAGGGCGTCCCTGTCCGACTGAACGTACTCCAGGGCAGCCCGGCCCGCCGCCTGTACGAGCGCCACGGGTTCGTCCTCGAGACGGAGGATCCCGTGGACGTGTTCATGCTTCGCAAGCCGGCGCCCTCCGAGGTGTCCGGGGGCTCTTGACCTCCCGGAGGAGGGCGGCCAGGGCGGTGGGAGCGACGGGGAGTATTCGGGTGGGGGCGTCGCTTTCTCGGAGGAGCAACTGGACGTTGGTGAGGGCAAGTTCGACGCACTCGTCTCCGTCGCCGCCACCCGAGAACGACGACTTCTGCCACTGAGTCACGTCACAGCTCCTTCGCCAAACGGTGGATGAAGTCGCGCGAGCGCGCCGCGTCGAGCGACACCGACTCCACCTTACGGAAGAGCGTTCGAAACCGGGCCAGTTGTGACGCGGCATCCAGAAAGGGCCCGCCATGGGGCGCGTCACGCTTGGCCGTGTCCAACTGCGGTGCGGGTCCCCCGGCGTACAACATTGAGGCGTTGGCCCCGGCGAAGCCGTCCACGTCGAACGGGACGACCCGTACCGTGACGTTCGGGCGCTCCGACTGCCGCAGGATCTCGTCCAGTTGGGCCCGCGCCGTCGACCGGTCGGCGACTCGCGTGCGCAGCACTCCCTCGTGCACGACGGCCTCGTACGGTACGGCGTCGTCCCTCTCGACGACCACACGCCTGCGCATGCGGTGCGCGACCCTCGGCTCCAGCTCGCTCACGGGCAACTCGGGGACCATGTACGCGAACACGGCCCTGGCGTACTCCTCCGTCTGCAGCACACCCGGCACGTGGGCGGTGGAGATCACCTGGAGGTACCGGGCGTGGTGCTCGAGCTCGGCGAGATCGAGGAAGCCCGGCGGCAACACGTCCCGGTATTCCTCCCACCACCCGCGGGTACGGTCGGTCGCCATCCCTACGAGCGCGTCGACCAACTCCGCGTCCGCGCACGCGTACTGAGCTGCCATCCGCCGTACCCGAGCCTCGCTGACCCCTGTCACGCCGGACTCGATCTGACTCATGGTCACCGACACCACACCCAGCAACTGGCCCGCCTCGCGAGCCCTCAGCCCGGCCGCTTCCCGCAGTCTGCGCAGCTCACGGCCCAGCCGCTCCTGCCGTGCCGTCGGCTCTTTCCGTGGCACCCGTGCCTCCCACCCGTCGATCACCACATCGAGTGACCAGACTACGACAATGAGTTGCATCAGACTAACTTTAGTCCGTACCTTCAGTGACGCGACGCACACGCTGCGGAACGCCGGGACCCCGGAAGCGCACCGCCCCGCCCTGCCACGGCGGGCGCGACAGAGCCACCGCCCGCGACCACAGCGCAGCCCGACTCCCCACTCGCCACCAGGAGTTACGCATGCCCGAAACCGGAGAATCCACCGCACCCGACAACGGCCCCTGGACCTACACCCTCGCCATCCCCAACGACCCCCGCGCCGTCACGATCTGCCGCCGCACCCTCCGCCTCATCCTCGCCCTCCACGACCTCCCCCAGCTCACCGATGCCGCCGAGCTCGCGGCGACGGAGCTGGTCGCGAACGCCGTACTGCACACGAAGGGCCCGGCGGCCATAAGGCTCCGCTGGTCGGACCCGGTCCTGCGGATCGGCGTATGGGACTCGGACCCGACGCCACCGACCCCGGCGCCCAGGACCGACGCCGCACTGACCCCCGCCCTCGAATCGGGCCGCGGCCTCACTCTCGTCGAAGGCTGCTCCGACAAGTGGGGGTGGTTCGCCCTGGGAACGGCGACCCAGCCTCCGGACGGGAACGGCAAGTTCGTGTGGTGCGAGCTGGCCAGGGCGGCGTGAACGTTCCTTCCAACCTCGAAAGAGTGATCCCATTCCATCGGCCGGACGCACGGCCCAAGATCTCCCTAGGTTCATCCACCATGGACACCACCACCCGCGAAACCTCCCCCCGAGTCTTTCCGGATCACCCAGCCGCCCTCACCCCCGTCTTCGATGCGCTGGGTGTTCCGCCGCCCGTGAAGCCGGTCATCGAAAGGCTCAGCGTGAACGCGCCGGAGATCTCGCCGCCGGGGCACCGCATGGAGTCAGTGCTGAAGGTCGACCCGTCCGAAGGGAACGGCTTCCTCCTCGCCATCGATATCCAGAACGAGCCGGATGACGCCAAACTGCTGAACTGGGCCTGCCACGTGACCCATCTCCAGATGACGTGCGAGCGCCCCGTACTCCTGCTGGTGATCTGTCGGAACCGATTCACCGCGACCTGGGCCCTCGGCCCCTTCGAGTCCCGCATCGGCGCCTGGATTTCCCACAGCCTGCACCCACTGGTGCTGGGCCCGGACAACCTGCCGGAGATCACGGATGCGTCGACGGTGATCCGGCAGCCGGCGCTGGCAACGCTGGCGGCCATCGCCCACGGCGAGAGCCCGAGGATCACAGCCGCACGGGAAGCACTGGCCCGAGGCCTGCGCTCACTCGACAATCACACATCGGTCTACCTGTGCGAACTGCTGGAAGCCGGCCTGCTGGACGCTCCGGCCAGAGGGACATGGAGAGAGCTGCTTCGGCCCCCGATGCCTGAGCAGATTATGTAGATTCAATCTACGTAGAATGAACCTACATAAACTCGTCGCTCAGGAGGGCACCATGCCCAGCCCTTTCGTAGGCCGTCAGAACGAGCTTGCCCTCCTCCGCAAGCGCCTCGCCCGGGCTGCCGCCGACGGCACCGGGGTTGCCCTTGCCATGCGAGGGCGGCGGCAGGTTGGGAAGTCGAGACTCGTGCAGGAGTTCTGCGACCAGGCCCGACGACCCCACGTGTTCTTCACCGCGACCAAGGGCGCGTCCCCCGTGGAGGGGATCGCCGATTTGATGGCCGAGCTGAGGGAGTCGTCCCTACCGGCCGACCCCGAGCTCGTGCCCGAGACCGCACCCACCAACTGGCCCGACGCCTTCCGGGCCCTGGCCTCCGTACTGCCCGCCTCCCCCAGCATCATCGTCCTCGACGAGTTGCCCTGGCTCGCCGAGCAGGACCCCGTGTTCGACGGAGCGCTCCAGACGGCGTGGGACAGACTGCTGTCCAGCCGGCCCGTTCTCCTGCTGCTGCTCGGCAGTGACCTGCACATGATGGAACGGTTCACGGCCTACGACCGCCCCTTCTACGGGCGGGCCGACAGCATGGTCCTCGGCCCGCTCAATCCTGCCGAGACAGGGGCCGCGCTGGGCCTGGACGCCGCTGACGCCATCGACGCGCACCTCGTCTCGGGCGGACTGCCGGGCATTCTGCGGGCCTGGCCGCACGGCACCCCGGCACTCGACTTCATCGAGGCCGAGTGCGCCGACCCGGCTTCGCCCCTCTTCGGTGTCCCGGAAGCGGCCCTGATGGCCGAGTTCCCGGCGCCCGACCAGTCCCGGCGGGTCCTGGAGGCCGTGGGCAGCGGTGACCGTACGCACGCCAACATCGCGGCGACGGCGGGAAGCCAGAACGGGGCACTCCCGTCCGGGATACTGTCCCCTCTCCTGCGACGGCTCACCGAGGAGAAGCGCGTCCTCGCCTCCGACACCCCCCTGTCCACCACCCCCGGCAAACCGGCTCTGTACCGCGTGGCCGACAGCAACCTGCGCCTCTACCTGGCCGCCATGCGCTCCGCGCAGGAACTGTCACGGCGCGGCCGGCCCGAGGCCGCGTACCGGATCGTCCAGCGACGGTGGGCGACCTGGCGCGGGAGGGCCGTGGAGCCGCTGATCCGGGAAGCGCTGGAGCTCGCCGCCGCGTCCGGGGACTCCCCCTGGCCCGACACGGTGACGGTGGGCGGTTGGTGGAACCGCCAGTTCTCCCCGGAGATCGACCTCGTCGGTGCGGACCGCGGCCCCGTCGCGAGCACCCTCTACTTCGCCGGCTCCGTGAAATGGCTCGCCTCGCCGTTCGACCAGCACGACCTGACCGCCCTCCGTACGGGCACCTCCCAGATCCCCGGCTTCACCCCGGGCACCACGGGCCTGGCGGTGGTGTCCCTCTCCGGGACGACGGGCGCCGTCGCCGACGACGGAGTCGGGCTGGTGTGGGGCGCGGGGGATGTCGTGGCGGCCTGGGGTTCCTGACGGACCCCGCGTAAGGTCCCGGCATGAGCGGTGCGCGGGTGGTGCTGATCGGGGGAACGTCGAACGTCGGGAAGTCGACCGTCGCCCAGGCGGTGGCGGACCGGCTGGGGTTCGAGTGTCTGTCGACGGACCGCCTGGCACGGCATCCGGGGCGGCCCTGGCGAACGCCGGAGCGGGAGGTGCCGGCGCACGTCGCCGAGCACTACGGAACCCTGACGGTCGACGAACTGATCGTCTCCGTCCTCGACCACTACGAGCGACTGTGGCCCCGCATCGAAGAGCTGGTCACGGACCGTGCGGGCGGAGGCGGGACGACGTCGGGCCTGGTTCTGGAGGGGTCCGCGCTCTGGCCCACGCGCGTCGCGACGCTGACGGTGCCGCGCACGGCCGCCGTATGGCTCACCGCGGACGACGCCCTCGTCCGTGCCCGAGTGCGCGCTGCCGGCCACTACGAAACGGCGACCGCTGCTGAACGGCACCTGATGGACCAGTTTCTGGCCCGGACGAAGCGCTATCAGACGCTCATGCTGCAGGCCGTCGACAGCTTGGGCCTGCAGCGCGTCGACGCGGGCGCGGGCCGGTCCGTCGCGGAGTTGGCCGATGTGGTGATGGGCGCCGTGGGGGCAACGGATGCGGTGGGCCCCTGACGCTATTTGTCATGGAACCAAAAACGGTCCGCCTCGAAAGTGGGCGGACCGTCGCGAAAGGATCAGGTCAGCCGACCGGCTCGCCCGCGTCGGCAGCTTCGTGCGTTTCCGTGGTCGCGTCCGCCGGAGCGGCCTTCTCGTCGACCTTCTTGTCGGTCTGCTTGTCGGTCTGCTTGTCGGCCTTCTCGCCGCTCTCTTCCCGCTGCTTTTTCAGGGCCAGTTCCTTGGCCGTCTTTTCCGAGTGCAGCCTCATTTCCGCCTCGGTCCGGAGATCGAACACCATTGCCTCCTTTGCGTGGTGCGCTGCCGCGACATGCGGGCGCGTGGGAGTCCTTCGCCCGGCGCAGAGGGACGGGCGGCGTACGAGAGAAAGGTCGGTCATTAGATACCGACAGGGATCGCGCTCGCTTCTAGGAGCGGGAACAGCCGTGATCCGGGAGTGACCCTGCCGAGGCGTGCCCGGGTTCATGAGGAATCCGTCGCCGTTGCATCGTCACACCTCCCGGGCAATGTCCTTGTCAGGCCGCATACCAACTGGCCACCACGAACACGTCTTTGCCTGGATATTACCTCACGACCGGCACCCATGTCACGGTCACATTGCTTTCGCACACAGGTAATTGGCCCGCTGTTCACCCAACCCCGGAAAACGTGCGGCGCCCGGGACGTCACGGTCCCGGGCGCCTTTTCGTTCCTCTCAACCGCCGGTCGCCACCTGCCCCTTCGCAACGGTCGGGGCGCCCGAGTCCGAGCCGGATCCCGTCGCCGAGCCGCCGCCGCGGCGGATGAGGGCGACCCCGACGACCGCCAGGATCGACGCCGCGGACAGGGTGTACAGGCCGCCGTTCGTGCTGCCGGTCGTGTCCTTGAGGTAGCCGAAGAGGGTGGGGGAGACGAAACCGCCCAGGTTACCGAGGGAGTTGACGACCGCCAGGCCCGGTGCGGCGACCTTCAGGTCGAGCCCGGACTGCGCCATCGGCCAGAACAGGGTGGCCGCGCACTTCCCGCCGACCGCGGCCAGCGTGATCGCGGCGAGCCCGAACCAGGGCGAGCCCAGCGTGGCGAGGAAGGTTCCGATGGCCGACAGGACCAGGGCGATCGCCAGGAACGGGCGGCGGTCCGGGGCGCCGTCGGTGAAGTGGCTCACCGTGTACATCGCGATCACCGCGCAGATCCACGGGATCGCCGACAGCAGCCCGACCTGGAACGGCGACAGCCCGCCGATCTCCTCGACCAGGCTCGGCAGCCAGAAGGTGATCGCGTAGCCGGTCAGGGCCATGGCGAAGAACACCGTGGTGAGCAGCGCGACCTGGGGGTGGAGGATCAGCCTGAGCCGGGACACCCTCGGCGCGCGGCTGCGGGCCTCCTCGTCGCGGGCGACCGCCGAGCCCAGCGCGTCCTTCTCCTCGCGGGTCAGCCAGCGGGCGTCCTCGATGCGGGAGACGAGGAAGAAACCGGCGATGAAACCGACGACGATCGAGAGCAGCCCCTCGAGGGCGAACATCCAGCGCCAGCCGGCGAACCCGCCGACCCCGTGCAGTTCCAGCAGCGCGCCCGTGATCGGACCGGTCACGATGTACGCGGTGGCCGAGCCGCCCAGGAAGATCGCACTCGCCCGGCCCCGGCTGGAGTCGGGCAGCCACTGGGTGAAGTAGAGCAGCACACCGGGGAAGAAGCCGGCCTCCGCGACGCCGAGCAGGAAGCGCAGTCCGTAGAACATCCACACGTTGTGGATGAAGCACATCGCCACGATCACCGCACCCCAGGTGATCATGATCCGGGTCAGCCAGACGCGTGCGCCGAACCGCTCCAGCAGCATGTTGCTGGGCACCTCGAACAGTGCGTAGCCGATGAAGAACAGGCCGGCGCCCAGACCGTACGCGGTGGCGCTCACCCCGACGTCGGCCCTGAGCTCGTCCTGGACGAAGCCGACGTTCGTCCGGTCCATCTGGTTGATCAGCAACATGAGGACGAGGATCGGCAGCATGCGGCGCAGGAACTTGCCGACCGCACGGCGTTCGGCGTCGGGTATCACGACTTCTGACATCGTTGTCTCCCCTAGGTCGTGCACATACGTGAACTGCGATCACGTACGCGAGAACTTGGGGAACTTTATGGAGGCCCACCTTCCGGGTCAATGGGTTGGTCAAGGAATCATGTATGTGAACATTTTGAGGATGTCGGCAGCGAACACCGCGGGCCCGGAACCTGGGGGCGGGTTCCGGGCCCTGTGTCCAGCCGTACGAGCCGTACGTCCGTCAGCTCCGTACGTCTGTCCGTACGTCCGTCAGCTCGCGTCCGTCAGCTCGCCGAGTCCGACGCGGCGGCCGAGGCACCCGGCTGCACCGAGTCCTCCGTGCCCGTGTGGGTCGCGTCCGGGTCCACGCCGACCGTGATGGAGGCCTGGACGCCCTTGGCGATCGCGTTCTTCTTGTACTTCAGCTTGAGCAGACCGCCTGTGGTGCCGCTCTGGTCGTAGATGGTGTCCTCGTCGAGCGTGGTGCGCTCGGTCGTCGACGTCGAGTACGGCTCGACCTCGGCGGAGGCGAGGACGGACTCCTCGTCGAAGAAGAACTGGCCGGTGTGGCAGGTGTTGCCGCCCTCGTAACCGGCGTCCGTCCACTCGCCGTTGACGTGCACCTTCGTGTGGATGTGGACGCAACGGCCCCGGTACCAGCCCGGGAAGATCGTCTTGAAGGTGACGAAGCCCTGCTTGTCGGTCTTCCAGGTGCCGCGCAGGTAGCGCTTGTCGTCGGTCGGCTCCTCGTGCCCACCGCCACCGCCACCGCCCGTGCCGTCGGTGGGCGCGCCGGACGGCGGCTCACCCGTCGGCGTGCCCGAGGGGGCGTCGGAGGGAGCGCCGCCACCGCCGCCCGAGGACAGGCTCTCGTAGCCGGAGTACAGGCCGAGCGCGTCGCAGTGCCAGATGTCGACGGCCGCGTTACGGATCGGCTTGCAGCTCTCGGAGTCGATCACCTTGAGGCGGAGGGTCAGCGGGATGCCCTCCTTGTCCTCGGTGATGTCCTGCCGGATCTTGTCCGCGTCGATGTAGTACGGACCCTCGGTGGTCTCGGAGGTGAGCTTGTAGCACTCCTCCGCGGTGCTGTCGGCGGCCTTCGCGGAGGCTCCCTTCTTCGTCTCGCCCGCGCTCGCGGTCGCGACGACGGCTCCGCCCACGCCCACGGCGGCCACGGCTCCGGCGCCCGCGACGACGACCTTGCGGCGCGTGACGTCCCGCTTGTGTTTCGGCCCCTGGGCGGCCGTCTGGTTCTCGGTCTCGTTTCCCGTCATGGCAAAGGAAGTTAGGGAGGCAGTCTGTCAAAGCCGTAAGAAAGGACTGTGGTCTGCCTTGCATTCCCAAGCGGAGGGAAAGAGGGCCCGAAATCCTCGTCGATTTCGAGCCCCTTTTCGGCAAATCCACTGGAAAGGCTTGCCTTACGACGCGCTCGCGCTCGGCTGCGGCGGCGCGCCCTGCCCCTCGTTGGTCGCCTCCGGGTCCACGCCCACCGTGAGCGAGGCACGCACCCCCTTCGCGATGTTCCTCTTGTCGTAGCGCAGCTTCAGCAGTCCGCCCTGGGTGCCGCTGCCGTCGTAGATGGAGTCCCCGTCGAGCGTCGTGCGCTCCGCCGTGTTCGACACGTACGGCTCGACCTCGGCGGAGGCGAGGACGGACTCCTCGTCGAAGAAGAACTGGCCGGTGTGGCAGGTGTTGCCGCCCTCGTACCCTGCCTCCGTCCACTCGCCATTGACGTGCACCTTCGTGTGGATGTGCACGCAACGGCCGCGGTACCAGCCCGGGAAGACCGTCTTGAAGGTGACGAAGCCCTGCCGGTCCGTACGCCACGTGCCGCGCAGGTAGCGGGTGTCGTCCGTCGGCTCCTGGTGGCCGCCGCCGGGAGGCGGGCCCGAGGGCGAACCGGTCGGAGCGTCGGTCGGGGCGGCTGTCGGCGGGGGACCGCTCGGGGCCGGGCCGCCACCGCCGTTGCCCATGTCCTCGTACCCGGAGTAGACGCCCACAGCGTCGCAGTGCCAGATGTCGACAGCCGCGTTGCGGATCGGCCGGCAGGTCTCGGAGTCGATCACCTTGAGGCGGAGGGTCAGCGGGATGCCCTCCCGGTCCTCCGTGACGTCCCGGCGGATCTTGTCCGCGTCGATGTAGTACGGACCCTCGACGGTCTCCGACGTCAGCTTGTAGCACTCCTCCGGGGCGGAGGCATCGGTACCTGAACCCGCGGGGGCGCCGCCGGAGGCTTTTCTCTCGCCGTCGAGGGCGTTCGCCGCGACGGCCGTGCCGCCGAGGGTCACCGCCGCCACCGCGCCCGCGCCCACCGCCACGGCCTTGCGACGGGACAGCTGCTGATCCTGTGGATGCTGTTGATTGACTGTCATGCGCCGGGAAGTTAGGTAAGAACCCTGTCAACGAGCTGAGAAAACAGCGCCTTTCCCTCACGCATGAGAAAGGGTCCTGAAATCGACGGGCGATTTCAGGACCCTTCCCACCGGGCCGGCCACCGGGCAACCAGGAAAGGCTTGCCTTACCTAATTCCCCACTCGTGTTCCACTACTTCGGCTGGGGCTTACGCACCGAAAGGTGCAGCTCCCGCAGCCGCGTCTCGTCCAGCTCCGTCGGCGCGCCCATCATCAGGTCCTGGGCGTTGCCGTTGAGCGGGAAGGCGATCGTCTCGCGGATGTTCGGCTCGTCGGCCAGCAGCATGACGATGCGGTCGACACCGGGGGCGATGCCACCGTGCGGCGGGGCGCCGAAACGGAAGGCGCGCAGCATGCCGGCGAACTGCTCCTCGACGGTCTCACGGTCGTAACCCGCGATCTCGAAGGCCTTGAGCATGATGTCCGGCTCGTGGTTCCGGATGGCGCCGGAGGACAGCTCGACGCCGTTGCAGACGATGTCGTACTGCCAGCCGAGGACGTCCAGCGGGTCCTGGGTCTGAAGGGCCTCCAGGCCACCCTGCGGCATCGAGAACGGGTTGTGCGAGAAGTCGATCTTCCCGGTCTCCTCGTCCTTCTCGTACATCGGGAAGTCGACGATCCAGCAGAACCGGAAGACGTCCTCCTCGAAGTGTCCGGCGCGCTTGGCGGCCTCGACCCGCACCGCGCCCATGATCTTCGAGACCTCGTCGAACTCGCCCGCGCCGAAGAACACCGCGTGCCCGGAGGCCAGCGACAGCCGCTTCGTCAGCTCGGCGATGTTCTCCTCGGTCAGGAACTTCGCGATCGGGCCCGTCAGCGAGCCGTCCTCGGTCACCCGCACCCACGCCAGGCCCTTCGCGCCCTGCGAGACCGCGAAGTCACCGAGCTGGTCGAAGAACTTCCGGGGCTGCGCGGACACGTCCGGCACCGGCAGGGCACGGACGTGCTTGCCGGCGAAGGCCTTGAACTCCGAGCCCTCGAAGATGTCGGTGATGTCCACGAGCTCCAGCTGCGCGCGCAGGTCCGGCTTGTCGGAGCCGTACTTCAGCATCGCCTCGCGGAACGGGATGCGCGGGAAGGGGGAGGTGACGTGCCGCCCGTTGCCGAACTCCTCGAAGAGCTCGGTCATCAGCTTCTCGATGGGCTGGAAGACGTCCTCCTGCTCGACGAAGGACATCTCCACGTCGAGCTGGTAGAACTCGCCCGGCGAACGGTCCGCGCGGGCGTCCTCGTCACGGAAGCAGGGCGCGATCTGGAAGTAGCGGTCGAAGCCCGAGATCATCAGCAGCTGCTTGAACTGCTGCGGGGCCTGCGGCAGCGCGTAGAACCTGCCCGGGTTCAGGCGCGACGGCACGACGAAGTCGCGGGCGCCCTCGGGGGAGGTGGCGGAGAGGATCGGCGTCGCCATCTCGTTGAAGCCGAGCGCCGTCATCTTGTGACGAATGGCGCTGATCACCGCGGTACGCAGCATGATGTTGCGATGCATGCGCTCGCGGCGCAGGTCCAGGAAGCGGTACTCCAGGCGCCGCTCCTCGTTCACCCCGTCCTCGGTGTTGATCGTGAACGGGAGGGGGGCCGCCGCGCCGAGCAGTTCGACCTCGCCGACCTCGACCTCGACCTCGCCGGTCGGCAGGTCGGGGTTCACGTTCTCCGTTCCACGTGAAACAACGCTGCCGTCGACGCGGACGGTCGACTCCTTGGAGAGCTTGTCCAGCGCCTCGTACGCGGGCGTGCCCGGGCGGGCCACCAGCTGCGTGATGCCGTAGTGATCGCGCAGATCGATGAAGAGGATGCCGCCCAGGTCGCGCCGATTGTGCAGCCAGCCGCTCAGCCGGACGTCGGTGCCGACGTCAGAGGCGCGGAGCTCGCCGCAGGTGTGGGACCTGTACCGATGCATCGTCGTTCATCCAGTCTTCGCTGATCGGGTCTCGCCGGGGCCGCGCCCCGGAGCGCCGGGCGGGGTTGGGCCCGGAGCCCCCAAGGGTACCGGGGACCTCCGGCGGTCAGGCGAGGGCTTTTGCGTGTGCCGGGTTCTGTTTGGGGGAGGCTGCGGGTTCGTTGTGGCTTGTCGCGCAGTTCCGCGCGCCCCCAAAGGCCTGGGGCGCGCCCTGCGCTATGACTGCGCCCCTCAAAAGCCCGTCCACTAAAAGCCCGCCCCCGCAGCCGGCACGACGCCGCACCGTCAGCCGCGTACGCACGGCAGGGGGTGTGCCGGGAGGTGCCCGCCCGCAGCGGCCGGCGTCCGCCGCCGAGGAACTGGACGCCGGACAGAACCGCCGGACCGAGGACGGAGACCTCCCGGCGCGCCCCCGACCCGCGAACCAACAGCAGGCGCCCCAGCCACAATGGCGCGGCAGACACTCGACGGCGCCGCAGACACTCGACCACCTGCGGGACCGCGCTCCGCAAGGGGCGCGGGGCAGTGACATCATGCGGCTCCGCCGCGGGGGGCGAGCAACCACACACCATCCGCAGTCGCCAAGGCAGCACCCACCGACCACCCTCACCCCGCCCAACCCGGCGGACGCGCACCACGCCCCAGCCACGACGGACCGGACCGGAACGGAACGGAACGGAACGGAACGACGCTTCCCCGCCAATGACCTTCACCCCCGCACCCGCACCGCCCGAGCGGCAGCACTGTCGCAACGCGTACGCCCGACCGGAGACAGCGCTTTCCCCAGTCCCCGCCGTCTCCGGGACAGCGGCGGGTCCCGGCCACGGTGACTGAGTGGGATGTACAGCTTCGGTGGCAGTGTCCGATCAGCTGTTCTTAAAGTGGGTCAATGCTCACTGGTGAGCCCCTGCCCGCCGTAGGGGACGTCCTGTCCGCTCTCGCGACCGGCCTGTGGCGCTCGGACCCCCGCACCGCCCTGGTCACTCTGGACGCCGAGGCCGCGCGCCTCGTCGGGCTGCCGCCGGAGCCGACGACGATCACCGAGGCCGGCATCCGTGCCCGCTTCCACCCCGAGGACTGGATCGAGGTCGACAGCATCGTCCGCCTCGCCGTCATCGAAGGGACCATCGCCGAGGTCCGTATGCGGATCGTGGACGACCAGGGACGCGTGGTGCGCATGGTGCGCAGCCGGTCCAAGCCGATCGTCGACGGCCTCACCGGGGAGTTCGAACTGATCGGCACCCTCCAGGAGGTCTCCGAACCCCCGCCCGGAACCGCCGCCCGCACCCCCGTCACCGGCGACTGGCGCCGCTCCCGCGAGGCGTTCCTGCTGGACGCGGGCCGCGCGCTGGCCGAGGCCCGCTCGACGGAGGAGGTGCTGCGGGTCGCCGCCGGGCTGTCGATGCCGGGCTTCTCCCCGGACGGCCTCGCCGTCTTCGGCGTGGAGGCCGACCGGCTCACCGTCATCGGCCACCACGGGCAGAAACCCGGCGACGAGCGCCCGTTCACCCAGATCTCGCTGGAGATGGACTACCCGGCCGCCGAGGTCGTGCGCACGGGCCGTGCCGTCTACCTGTCCACCCCCGAGGACTACAAGTTCCGCTACCCCGCCTCCTGGCCCCTCGCCGAACGCTTCGGCCGCCAGTCCTGGGCCTTCATCCCGCTCACCGTCGCCGGACAGACGATGGGCGCGTGGATGGCGGCCTTCGCCCACCCCGTCTCCTTCACGCCCGACGAGCGCTCGGTCCTCACGACGGTGGCCCGCATGCTCGCCCAGGCCCTCTCCCGCGCGGTCACCGCCGAGACCGAGCGCGAGCTGACCGACGGGCTGCAGCGCTCGATGATGCCGACGCTGGGCCCGGAGATACCCGGCATGAGCGTCGCCGCCCGCTACGTACCGACCGGCGGCGGCCTCCAGGTCGGCGGCGACTGGTACGACCTGATCCCGCTGCCGAGCGGCCGCTTCGCCCTCGTCATCGGCGACGTCCAGGGCCACGACGTACGCGCGGCCGGCCTCATGGGCCAGCTCCGCATCGCGCTGCGTGCGTACGCCTCGGAGGGCCACCGCCCGGACGCGGTGCTCTCCCGCGCCTCCCGCTTCTTCTACGGGATCACGCAGCACGACGAGGAGAGCATCGACCTGCGGTTCGCGACCTGCCTGTACGTCGAGGTCGATCCGGAGACCGGCACGCTGGAGGCCGCCCGGGCCGGGCACCCCGACCCGGCGGTCCGGATGGCCGACGGCACGGTCCTGACCCGGCACACGGCGGGCGGGCTCCCCCTCGGCATCGACCCGGACGCCGACTACCCGACGACCAGGATCGTCCTGGAGCCCGGCGAGACCATGCTGATCTGCACGGACGGCCTGATCGAGACCGGCGGCCACGACCTGGACACCGGCTGGCGCCGCATCCGCCGGATCCTGGAGTCGCACGACGGCGACCTGGAGGCGCTGGCCGACGCCCTGGTCCAGGGCGTGCACGGCCCGTCCTCCCACCACACGCCGGGCCCGCTGGCCGACCGCCGCGAGGACGACATCGCGGTGCTGCTGCTGTGCCGTCAGGGCGAGGGCTGTGGCTGCGGCGACACCACCCTCGAACGGCCCACCGTGCGCCGTACGGCCCTCACCGTCGCCCAGGACGAGCCGGAGCGCGTCGCCGGAGCCCGCCGGCACGTGCGCGAACTCCTGCACGACTGGGCCGGCGCCGAGCAGGTCGACTCGGCCGTCCTCCTGGTCTCCGAGGTGGTCACCAACGTGCTGGTCCACACGGACGCCGACGCCCTCCTGGTCGCCGAGGTCACCGGCGGGCAGGACCGGCGCCGGCTGCGCGTGGAGGTCATGGACGCCGGCGACGACCTCCCGCACAAGCGCCGCCCCGGCGAACTCGCCTCCTCCGGGCGCGGGCTGCTGCTGATCGAGCTGCTCGCGGACGCGTGGGGCGTCGACCCGCGGGGCGAGGGCAAGAGCATCTGGTTCGAGCTGTACGAGACGCCGGCCACGGAGTAGGTACGGAGTAGGTCACGAGGGCGCGTCCGGACGGTCCGGTCGGTCCGGACCGACCGGACCGTCGGGCGCGTCCGGCGCATCGGGCGCGTACCGCGTACGGAGTTCGCGGACGACCCCGAAGGCGGCCGCGGTCAGCGGCACCGAGAGCAGGATGCCGAGGATCCCGGCGACGGACGCCCCCGCGGTGATGGCGAGCAGGACGACGGCCGGGTGCATCTGGACCGTACGGCTCTGGACCACCGGCTGCAGGACGTGCCCCTCCAGGATCTGCACGGCGATGACGATCCCGAGTGCCCACAGCGCGATCACGAACCCGCGGTCGGCGAGCGCGACGAGCACGGCCACGGCACCCGAGATGAAGGCGCCGAGATACGGGATGTACGCGCCCACGAAGACCAGCGCGCCCAGCCCGACCGCACCGGGCACCCCGAGGATCAGCAGACCCACGGTGATGCAGAGGGCGTCGATCAGCGCGATGAAGGTGGTCCCGCGCATGAAGCCCTCGACGGCGTGGAAGGCCCGCCGCGCGATGGCCTCCAGGGTCTCGCCCCTGCTGCCGGGGGCCACGGCGCGCAGGACGCCCACCGCGCGGTGGGCGTCGCGGAGGAAGAAGAAGACGAGCAGCAGCGCCAGCACCGCCATGGCGATCGTCTCGCCGACGACGCTGACCCCGCTGATCACTCCGGAGGCAGCCGTCCCCCCGAACCTGCCCAGCAGTTCCCGGGCGTTGGAGGCCATGTCGTCCAGCGAGGTCCCGGCCGCCCCGAAGCGCTCGGCCAGGGAGCGCCCCGCGTCCCTGAGCGAGTCGACGATCTGGTCGCCGGTGTCGACGATCGCGGCGACGACGATGTAGACGGCCCCGCCGACCACGGCGACGACGGCGACACAGGTGACCGCCGCCGCGATCGACCGGTGGACCCCCGCGCGGACGAGGCGCCGGTGCAGCGGCCTCAGCAACGCGGTCCCGAGGAGCGCGAGCAGTACCGCCACGACGGCCGTACGGAACTCGACGCAGAGCCGGACGCCCACGTAGACGACCCCGGCGACGAGCAGGACGACGGCACACCAGGCGGCGAGGCGACGGACGGGTTCGGGAAGCAGGGGCCCGGGGTCCGGGCCGAGCGGCTTGGTGTCCTGCACCCCTCCAGCCGACCACGACGGGCAGGGACTGTCGTGCGCGAACGGCCCGCCCGAGTGACCGCTCAGGAGCGTTCGGCGGCAACCCCGCTCACTCCGGGCCGATCAGGAACACCTGGGCGTCCCCGTTCCCGTCCCCGCCCTCCTGCGCGCAACGTTCCGTCGCCGCCACCGCGCCGACCTCGCCGGCGTTCCCGCGCATGGTCACGCACAGCCCGTCACCCTGGGCCGGCCGCAGCCGCCACCGGCTTCCCTGGTCGCCGGCCTTCTCCACACGGAACCGCTGGGCGGCTCCGGGCGCCCGGCAGTCGTTCTGGGGTTCGAGCGTGCCTCGGTACGGTCCCTCGCCCAGGACGGTGAGACAGCCGGTGCCCTCCTTCGGGTGCCTCCACTGGATGCGGTACAGGCCGTCGTCGGCGCGGAGGAGTTTCGTACGCGGCGGAACGGCCTCGGCGCACGGCCGCTGGACGGCGACCACCTTGGACCGGTCGGCACCGTCCCCGAAGAACGCCCCGTCGGTCAGACACAGCTCGGGAGCGCGCGCCGGGCGGATGCGCGAGAAGCCCGGCTCCGGGCCCGGGAGCACGGGGGTGGCCGCCGGGTTCATGGTCGCCCCGCCGCTCGCGTCGCCCTTCGCCGGGTCGTCCGCCGTCCCGCCGCCCTGGGGCAGCAGCACCAGCGCGCCGACGACGAGCAGGGCGACCGTGCCGAGTGAGGCCAGCGCGACGAGGGAGGCGGTCGCACGGGTGCGGCCCCAGCGGCCCGCCTCCGGCGATGGAGATGGCGATGGGGCTGGCGATGGGACTGGGGCTGGGACTGGGGCTGGGGCCGGTGCCGGTGCCGGAGATGTACGAGACGAGTCCTCGGACCCGGTGGGGCCGGCCGCACGACTGCCGGTCTCCGGGGCTTCGCGCTCGGTCGCGGCGAGCCGTTCCCGGGCCGCGAGCCACTGGGGCACGTCCTGCCCGGCGCCGCAGGCGCGGACCAGCGCCGCGACCACCTCGGCGCGGGGAAGCCCGTCGCGGCGCAGCGCGTCCGCGAGGGTGCTGCGGGCCAGCACGTCGCCCTGTGCGGCGGCCCGCTGTTCCAGTTGCCGGAAGGTCAGCCCGCTGCCTTCCTTGAGCCCCCGTAACTGTGCGACGTACTCGGACGCGGTCCGCGCCTCCGCGGGATCCGGGCCCCCCATGATCGCCATTCCGTCATTGTCATGACACCCGCCACGGCCGACAACCCCTGTCCCGGCCATGTCGGACACCGCGGCCGTACGGCCGCACACCGCGCTGAGCAGCCCGGACAGTCGTACGCCTGTCCCGGACACGGCAATCCCTTGCCGGACAGGTTCCGCTCGCCCAGGCTCTTGTCCTGTCGCCGCGTCCGGTCCCACGGGGGTGGGCCGGACGCGGCGCGATCACGGAAACGAACCCGCAGGGGCCCCACGCGGACCCCGGCACAGGCCTCGCCCTACAGACCGCCCTCGGTCATCCCGTGCACCGCCGGGATGGTCCCGAGGCGCCCCTTCTGGAAGTCCTCGAAGGCCTGCTGGAGCTCCTCGCGGGTGTTCATCACGAAGGGGCCGTAGTGGGCCATGGGCTCACGGATGGGCTGTCCGCCCAGGAGCACGACCTCCAGGTCGGGCGTGTGCGAGTCCTGCTTGTCGTCCGCGCGGACGGTCAGCGAGGAACCGGCGCCGAAGACGGCGGTCTGACCGAGGTGGATCGGCCGCCGCTCGGCACCGACGCTGCCGCGCCCGGCGAGGACGTACGCGAGACCGTTGAAGTCCTCGCGCCACGGCAGCGTGAGTTCCGCGCCGGGTGCCAGCGTCGCGTGGACCATCGTGATCGGCGTGTGCGTGATGCCGGGACCCTCGTGGCCGTCCAGCTCACCGGCGATGACGCGCATCAGCGCGCCGCCGTCGGGGGAGGTGAGCAGCTGGACCTGGCCACCGCGGATGTCCTGGTACTTCGGGGACATCATCTTGTCCTTGGCGGGCAGGTTCACCCACAGCTGGAGCCCGTGGAAGAGGCCGCCGGACACGACGAGCGCCTCCGGCGGGGCCTCGATGTGCAGCAGGCCGCTGCCCGCCGTCATCCACTGGGTGTCGCCGTTGGTGATGGTGCCGCCACCGCCGTGGCTGTCCTGGTGGTCGAAGATCCCGTCGATGATGTACGTGACGGTCTCGAAGCCGCGGTGGGGGTGCCAGGGGGTTCCCTTCGGCTCCCCGGGCGCGTACTCCACCTCGCCCATCTGGTCCATCATGATGAACGGGTCGAGGTGGCGGTAGTGGATCCCGGCGAACGCCCTGCGCACCGGGAAGCCCTCGCCCTCGAACCCGCTCGGCGCGGTCGTCACACCGATCACGGGACGCGCCACGGCGTCGGCGGGTGCGGCGACGCGCGGCAGCGTCAACGGGTTCTCGACGGTCACTGCGGGCATGTCGGTACCTCCTTGTGCGCTCAGGTTAGTTGATTATTGAACTTCTTGCCAGCCCCAACACAGAACGCCCGGAGGGCATTCCCTCCGGGCGTCCGGGTCGTGCGGCCGCATCCGAACCTGTCAGCCGCCTGCGAAGCAACGGCATCCAGCGCGTCTAGCCATACATGCGCCGCATCGCGAACTCGACCATCTGTTCGACGGCCTTCGCGTCGAAGACCATCCGGTGCTCGCCCTCCATGTCGAGCACGAAGCCGTAGCCGGTGGGCAGCAGGTCGATGACCTCGGCGCCGGTGATCACGAAGTACTTGGACTCCTTGCCCGCGTACCGGCGCAGCTCCTTGAGCGAGGTGAACATCGGGATCACGGGCTGCTGGGTGTTGTGCAGCGCGAGGAAGCCGGGGTTGTCACCACGTGGGCAGTAGACCTTGGACGTCGCGAAGACCTGCTGGAAGTCCTCGGCGGACGTCTGTCCGGTGGTGAAGGCGCGCACCGCGTCCGCGAGCGACGGCGGCGACGGCTCCGGGTACAGCGGCTGCTGCTGCCCGTACGCGCCGTTCATCGGCTGCTGCGGCGGCGGGGCGTACTGCTGCTGGGGGCCCGCGGTGTGGTCGTAGCCGTACATGCCGCAAAGAGTAACGAGTCACAGATGACCCGATCGGGGTTGCTTCTTATTACCGACGGGTAGCATCATCGGAGCTACTTGTTGGTACGTGAACTACGTGAACTGAACGCGAGGAGTCAGTGCCTCGCCCATCTCTCTCTACGGAGCCGTCGCCATGGGGCACTACAAGTCGAATCTCCGCGACATCGAGTTCAACCTCTTCGAGGTGCTCGGGCGCGACAAGCTGTACGGCACCGGCCCGTTCGCGGAGATGGACACGGACACCGCCAAGAGCATCCTCGAGGAGCTCACCCGCCTCTCGGAGAACGAGCTGGCCGAGTCCTTCGTGGACGCCGACCGCAACCCGCCGGTCTTCGACCCGGAGACCAACACCGCCCCGGTCCCGGCGTCCTTCAAGAAGAGCTACAAGGCCTTCATGGACTCCGAGTACTGGCGGCTCGGCCTGCCCGAGGAGATCGGCGGCACGACGGCTCCCCCGTCCCTGATCTGGGCGTACGCGGAACTGATCCTCGGCGCGAACCCGGCGGTCTGGATGTACTCCTCCGGCCCGGCCTTCGCCCGCATCCTCTTCGACGAGGGCACTGAGGAGCAGCGGAAGATCGCCGAGATCGCGGTCGAGAAGACCTGGGGCTCCACCATGGTGCTCACCGAGCCGGACGCCGGTTCGGACGTGGGCGCCGGGCGCACCAAGGCGATCCAGCAGGAGGACGGCTCCTGGCACATCGAGGGCGTGAAGCGGTTCATCACCTCCGGTGAGCACGACATGGAGGAGAACATCCTCCACTACGTGCTGGCGCGGCCGGAGGGTGCCGGTCCGGGCACCAAGGGGCTCTCCCTCTTCCTCGTACCCAAGTACCTCTTCGACTTCGAGACCGGCGAGCTGGGCGAGCGCAACGGCGTGTACGCCACGAACGTCGAGCACAAGATGGGCCTGAAGGCCTCCAACACCTGCGAGATGACCTTCGGCGACCGCCACCCCGCCAAGGGCTGGCTGATCGGTGACAAGCACGAGGGCATCCGTCAGATGTTCCGCATCATCGAGTTCGCCCGCATGATGGTCGGCACGAAGGCGATCTCCACGCTGTCGACGGGCTACCTCAACGCGCTGGAGTACGCCAAGGAGCGCGTCCAGGGCCCCGACCTGGCCAACTTCATGGACAAGACCGCTCCCAAGGTCACCGTCACGCACCACCCGGACGTGCGCCGCTCGCTGATGACGCAGAAGGCGTACGTGGAGGGCATGCGCGCCCTCGTCCTCTACACCGCCTCGGTCCAGGACGAGATCACCGTCAAGGAGGCCGCCGGCGAGGACACCTCCTCGCTGGAGGCGCTGAACGACCTGCTCCTGCCGATCGTCAAGGGCTACGGCTCCGAGAAGGGCTACGAGCAGCTCGCCCAGTCGCTGCAGACCTTCGGCGGCTCCGGCTTCCTGCAGGAGTACCCGATCGAGCAGTACATCCGCGACGCCAAGATCGACACGCTCTACGAGGGCACGACCGCGATCCAGGGCCAGGACTTCTTCTTCCGGAAGATCGTCCGCAACCAGGGCGCCGCGCTGAACTCGCTCGCCGAGGAGATCAAGAAGTTCCTGGCGCTCGGCGAGGGCGGCGAGCCGCTGGCCCCGGCCCGCGACCAGCTCGCCAAGGCGGCCGTCGAGCTGGAGGCCATCGTCGGCCTGATGCTCACCGACCTCGCGGCCACCGAGCAGGACGTCAAGAACATCTACAAGGTCGGCCTCAACACCACCCGCCTGCTGATGGCTTCCGGTGACGTGGTCGTCGGCTACCTGCTCCTCAAGGGCGCCGCCGTGGCCGCCGAGAAGCTCCCGTCCGCCCCCGCCAAGGACAAGGCCTTCTACACAGGCAAGATCGCGGCGGCGAAGTTCTTCGCGGCCAACGTCCTGCCGGGCGTGACCCTGGCCCGCAAGATCTCCGAGGGTGTGGACCTGGACCTGATGGAGCTGGACGAGGCGGCGTTCTAGGTCTTCGTCTTCGCGAAGGTCCTTCGCGGGAGGTCCTTCGCGGGAGGTCCTTCGCGGGACAGTTGACACCCCGGGGCCGGTTACCACCCCTTCCGACCGGGTTGGGCGGCTGAACGGATCCTGCCCGGCCGTTCGGGCGCCCGACTCTCCACACCCCCCTTACGAGGGCCCGCTCCCATCGCCGGGAGCGGGCCCTCGTACGTCGTTAAGGTGAACCCATGAGCAGCCCAAGCGCCCGCTTCGACCGCGGCCACACCGACGACCTCATGACCTTCCTGGCGGCCAGTCCGTCGCCGTACCACGCCGTGGCGAACGCCGCCGAGCGGCTGGAGAAGGCAGGCTTCCGCCAGGTCGCGGAGACGGACGCGTGGGACGGTACGACCGCCGGCGGCCGGTACGTACTGCGCGGTGGCGCGATCGTCGCCTGGTACGTCCCCGAGGGCGCCGAGCCGCACACCCCGTTCCGCGTCGTCGGCGCGCACACCGACTCCCCCAACCTGAGGGTGAAGCCGCGGCCCGACAGCGGCGCGCACGGCTGGCGCCAGGTCGCCGTCGAGGTCTACGGCGGCCCGCTGCTCAACTCCTGGCTGGACCGCGACCTGGGTCTCGCCGGCCGCCTCTCCCTGCGCGATGGCTCGACCCGCCTGGTCAACATCGACCGCCCGCTGCTGCGCGTCCCCCAACTGGCCATCCACCTGGACCGCTCGGTGTCGGCGGAGGGGCTCAAGCTCGACAAGCAGCGCCACCTGCAGCCGGTCTGGGGCCTCGGGAACGACGTCCGCGACGGCGACCTCATCGCCTTCCTGGAGCACGAGGCGGGCCTGCCCGCCGGCGAGGTGACCGGCTGGGACCTGATGACGCACTCCGTCGAGGCGCCCGCCTACCTGGGCCGCGACCAGGAGCTCGTCGCGGGCCCGCGCATGGACAACCTGCTGTCCGTGCACGCGGGCACCGCGGCGCTCGTCGCGATCGCCACCGCCGAGGCCGCCGGCGACCTGGAGCTGCCCTGCGTCCCGGTACTCGCCGCCTTCGACCACGAGGAGAACGGCTCGCAGTCCGACACGGGCGCGGACGGCCCGCTGCTCGGTTCGGTGCTGGAGCGCTCGGTGTTCGCCCGCGGCGGCTCCTACGAGGACCGGGCGAGATCCTTCGCCGGCACCATCTGCCTGTCCTCCGACACGGGCCACGCCGTCCACCCCAACTACGCCGAGCGGCACGACCCGACGCACCACCCGCGCGCGGGCGGCGGGCCCATCCTCAAGGTGAACGTCAACAACCGCTACGCCACGGACGGTTCGGGTCGCGCGGTGTTCGCCGCCGCCTGCGAGAAGGCCGGTGTCCCCCTGCAGTCCTTCGTCTCCAACAACGCCATGCCCTGCGGCACCACGATCGGCCCCATCACCGCGGCCCGGCACGGGATCAAGACCATCGACATCGGCGTCGCGATCCTCTCCATGCACAGCGTCCGCGAACTCTGCGGCGCCGACGACCCGTTCCTGCTGGCGAACGCGCTGACGGCCTTCCTGGAGGGCTAGAGGGCGTTTCGAAAGTCCCCCTGGTTCGTCCTTGTCAACCCCGCCGCATGAGTGAAGCCACCCCGGGTACTCGGCGTTGACCGGAACGACCGGAGGATCCGGCAGCGACCGGACCGAACTGGGAGGCAGTGACTCATGGGCCTGGGCGGATGCATCATCCTGATCGCCGTGGGGGCCATCCTCACCTTCGCCACCGACTGGGACATGCAGGGGGTCAACCTCGACCTGGTCGGCGTCATCTTCATGATCGTCGGACTGATCGGGGTCGCGACGTTCAGCAGCATCGCCAGGCGCAGGCGCGTGGTGGTGCCGCCCGCGACGCCAGTGGTCGGCGAGGAAGGCCGCCACCACCACAGGGACGGTTACACCGACGGCTACGGCGTCTGACGAAACACTGACGAGACGACAGATGCGACACACACGGCACACGGTACGCACGAGACAGGACGGCACGCACGAGACAGACGGCATGCACAGGACAGATCCGGTGCGAGGGAACACAAAAGACAACCTTGAGCATTCCGTAACCCAAGGTGTCTTGTGATCGTGTGTGAATAGCGTGAAGACTCTGGAGCCTTGAGGCCCGGTGGGGGGACACCCCGGGCCTTTACCACCTGCACCTCGGGGGGCTCCTACCGTGCTCGACCTCGCCGCGTCGGCAGCGGTCGCCCCGGCACGCGACCCGCGACCGCAAGAACCGCACCCGCACCCCCACCGGCGCGGCCGCCATGCCGCGCGCCGGGCGCACGCCGCTCCCGACGAACAGGGCTCCACCCCGCGCCTCGCGGCGCTGATACCGGCCCACAACGAACAGGACCGTGTCGCCGCCGCGATCGAGGGCCTGTGGGCGCAGAACCGCCGCCCCGACCTCATCGTGGTGGCAGCCGACAACTGCACCGACGCCACCGCCGCCGTAGCCGCGGCCCACGGCGCCCAGGTCTTCGTCACCCAGGGCAACGCGCACAAGAAGGCCGGTGCCCTCAACCAGGCCATCGCCTGGATCCTTCCGCACCTGGACGACCTCGACCTGCTGTTGGTGCAGGACGCCGACACCGTCCTCAACCCCTGGTTCACCGAGACCGCCCTCGCCACCTTCAACCGCAGGGTCGGCGCCGTCGGCGGCGTCTTCTACGGCGAGGAGGGCGGCGGCGTCCTCGGCTTTCTGCAGCGCATGGAGTTCCACCGCTACGCCTGGGAACTGGAACGCACCGGCGGCAAGGCCCAGGTCCTCACCGGCACCGGCACCATGTTCCGCGCCCGGGTGCTGCGCGAGGTGCGCACCGCCCGTCGCACCGGCGTGATCGGCGGCGGCAACGGCTACTACAGCCTCGCCTCGCTCACCGAGGACGACGAGATGACGAAGGCGGTCAAGACCCTCGGCTACCGGGCCATGTCCCCGGCCGGCTGCGCGGTCACCACCGAGGTGATGCCCACCCTCGGCAAGCTGTGGCACCAGCGGCTGCGCTGGCAGCGCGGCGCCCTGGAGAACCTGCGCGACTACGGCTGGACCAGGGTCACCGCCCGCTACTTCCTCCAGCAGTTCCTGATGGGCTTCGGCGCGCTGGCGTTCCTCGCCTACCTCAGCTTCATGATCTCGTTCACGGCGCTGTACGGCTGGCCCGGCTTCTCGCCGTTCTGGACCTCGATCGGCCTGATCTTCGTGGTCGAGAAGACCGTCTCCGTCCGCCGCGCCGGCCCCACGGCGGTCCTGGTCGCGGCGCTGATGATCCCGGAGATGCTCTACGACCTGTTCCAGCACGCCGTCTACTTCACCTCGCTGTGGGGGCTGTTCCGCCGCAGCGAGGAGAAGTGGGTGGCCACCTAGCGGCCCGGCCCACGCGGCCGTACAGGCCCCAGGCCGTCACGGCCCCGAGTCCCTCTCCGTTCCCCGAGACGGTCGCCACAGGCCCGGAGGCCGTCGTCACAGGCCCGGAGGCCGTCGCCACAGGCCCATGAGCGGGCCCACCCCGAACCGCCCCCCACGCACCAACCCCGCGAGGAGAAGCACGATGTACGGAAGAGTGATCGGCGTCGGCACGACCGGCGCAGGAGGCGCCGCCCTGGCCACCACCGGTCTGTGGTTCAACAGCATGGCGCTGCTGGTGACGGCCACCACCCTGGTGGCCGCGGGAGTGGCCCTGTACAAGCTGGCGCCCCGCCCGCGCCGCCGCTGACCCCGCGTCAGACGCCCGGCTCGTCCAGCCCCGCCAGCACCAGCGGCAGCCGGTCCGCCCCGCCCTCGGTGACGCGGACCGGCACGCCCCAGTCCTGCTGGTGGACGTGGCACGCCGGGTACTCGTTCGCACCCGCGGCGGAGCCGCTGATGGACTCGGTGTCGTCGCAGGACGCCGCCATCGCCGACACGTGCAGCACGCCCTCCGATATGGAGGGGTTGAGCTCGACCGTGCGGGAGAGGTCCGTGTCCGCGCCCTCGCCCTTCAGGAGCAGCTCCGGCGGCGTGGAGGAGATGAGGAGGCGCGTCGACGGACCGTAGCGCGTGTCGAGCTTCTGGCCCTTCGGGGCCTGGAAGACGGCGTCCAGCCGGAGTGCGCCGGGCGCGACGTCGGTGGCGGCGCGCTGGGTGCGGTGGGCGACCGACTCGACCCGCACGGCCTCCTCCGGCAGGCGAAGCCGGGTCAGCCGATGGCGCGCGGACTCGACGACCACGATGTCGTCGCCGGCCAGCACCGCGTCCGACGGCTCCCGCAGATCCGTGGCCAGCGTGGTCACCTCGCCCGTCGCCGGGTCGTAGCGGCGCAGGGCGTGGTTGTAGGTGTCGCTGACCGCGACCGAGCCGTCGGGCAGCGCCGTCACGCCCAACGGATGCTGGAACAGCGCCTGTTCGGCGGCGCCGTCACGGTGCCCGAAGTCGAAGAGTCCCGTGCCGACGGCGGTGTGGACGGCACCCTCCCGGTCCACCCAGCGCAGAGCGCTCGTCTCGGAGTCGGCCAGCCACAGCCGCTGCCCGTCCACCGACACCGCCAGACCCGACGGCTGAGCGAACCAGGCCTCCGGGCCCGGGCCGTCGACCAGCCCCTCGTTGGTCGTGCCCGCCGCCACCGCGACCGTGCCCTCGGCCGGGTCGTACGTCCACAGCTGATGCACGCCCGCCATGGCGATCCACACCCGCCCCTCGAAGACCGCCACGTCCCACGGGGACGACAGGTCCACCTCGCGCGCGGGACCGGACGTCGGCGAGCCCTGCCACCACTGGCGTCCCGTGCCCGCCAGCGTCGTGACCTCACCGGTGACCGGGTCCAGGCGCCGCAGGGCGTGGTTGACGGTGTCGGCGACCACGACCGAACCGTCGGCCAGCAGCGCCAGCCCCTGCGGTTCGCTGAAGCTCGCCTCCTCGCCCTTGCCGTCCGCGAAGCCCCGGGCGCCCGAGCCGATGCGCCGGACGACGGTCTCCCCGTCCGCCGCCAGCTCCACCAGCCGGTGCCGGGTGGTGTCACTGACCAGGAAGGTGCCCGACGGCAGCGGCAGGGCCTTGCCGGGGAAGCGCAGCACCGTGGGCTCGGGCTCCGGGGCCACGTACGGGCCGTCGCCGCGGCGCAGTGTGCCCTTCGCCTCGTGCTCCGCCTCCAGCTCCTCCACCAGCCGCGCTATCGCGTGCGCGTGCCCCTCGCCGGCGTGCTGCGCGACGACATAGCCCTCCGGGTCGATCACCACCAGCGTCGGCCACGCCCGCACCGCGTACTGCTTCCAGGTGGCGAGTTCGGGATCGTCGAGCACGGGGTGCTCCACGCCGTACCGCTCGACCGCGTCCACGACCGCCCCGTGGTCGGCCTCGTGCACGAACTTGGGCGAGTGCACACCGATGACCACCACCGTGTCCCGGTGCTTCTCCTCCAACTCCCGTAGCTCGTCCAGGACGTGCAGGCAGTTCACGCAACAAAAGGTCCAAAAATCAATAATTACGACGCGCCCCCGGAGCTGAGCGAGCCCGAGCTCCTTGTCGCCTGTGTTGATCCAGCCACCCTTGCCGGTCAGCTCGGGGGCGCGGACACGGACACGGCGCGGTGCAGGGCCGGTTGTGGAGTGGGATGCGGAGTCGGTCATGGATCAAGCGTGCCACTTCCGCGAGGAGCGCTCGCGAGCCTGTGGATAACTTTCGTCACCGAAAGTGAGTGGCCCTCTACCGGATGCGTATCGGCGGCGTTGGAGGGATATTCGACGCAAGCAGGGGGGCCGACTGCGAGGAGCAGTTCCATGACGCACGACTCCGGCGGCTCCGGCACCCGCGACCGCGCCCCCTACCAGGACGACGACGAGCGCGAGCCCGAGTCGAGGGACATGCCCGAGCTCCACGGCACCCGCGAGGAACCGCGCCGCTCGTACGGCGACGAGCGGGACGCGGACATAAGGGAGGGCTACCGGTAAGCGGCGGGCCGACCCGGCCGGGGGCGCCCGGAGCACTCCGGGTGCCCCTGCGGATACCTGGTCGGCAGGCACCCGGGCTCAGCCCAGAGCGTGTCCCGTCGTCGCGTCCACGTGGTCCGGGACCTCGTCGTGGCGGTCGCCCACGGTGAGCGTGCCCGACGGCTCGAGCAGCAGGATCGAGGCGCCCTTGGGAGCGATCGGCTTGTGCTCGGTCCCACGCGGGACGGTGAAGACCGATCCCTTGGGCAGCACGACGGTCCGTTCACCGGCCGGCTCGCGCAGGGCGATGTGCAGTTCGCCGTCCAGGACCAGGAAGAACTCGTCGGTGTGGTCGTGCGTGTGCCAGAGGTGCTCGCCCTCCACCTTGGCCACGCGGACGTCGTAGTCGTTGACGGTGGTGACGATGCGGGGGCTCCACAGGGCGTCGAAGGACGCGAGGGCCTTGCCGAGAGAGATCGGTTCCGTGGGTTCCGTGGCTTCCGTGCGTTCCATGCGTTCCATACAGGTCATCGTCGGGGCTGCCGCCCGCCCCGTACGAGTGCTAGAAATCGCACATGCCGCAAGGATCCTCGCAAGCCCCGTCCCGGCCACACCGTGTCGTGGTGATCGTCGACGAGGGCACCAACCCGTTCGAGATGGGTGTCGCCACCGAGCTGTTCGGCCTGCCACGTCCCGAACTCGGGCTCGCGCGCCCGCTGTACGAGCTCACCCTGTGCGCCCCGGCGCCGGACATCCGGATGAACCACGGGTTCTTCCAGCTCTCCGGTGTGGCGGGGCTCGACGCCGTCGACTCCGCGGACACCCTCCTCGTACCGGGCCGTCCGGACAACGTCGTGCCGCGCACCGCCCCCGTCCGGGAGGCCATCCGCCGCACCCACGCGCGCGGGGCCCGCGTCGTGAGCTTCTGCACCGGTTCCTTCGCGCTGGCCGAGGCCGGGCTGCTCGACGGCCGCCGCGCCACCACCCACTGGCGCTGGGCCGACTCCTTCCGCCAACTGCACCCGAATGTCCTGCTGGAGCCGGACGTGCTCTTCGTGGACGAGGGCGACGTGCTGAGCGCGGCCGGCAGCGCCGCGGCGCTCGACCTCGGGCTGTACCTGATCCGCCGCGACCACGGCGCCGAGATCGCGAACGCGGTGTCCCGGAGGCTGGTGTTCGCCGCCCACCGTGACGGCGGCCAGCGGCAGTTCGTGGAGCGCCCGCTGCCCGAGGTGCCCGACGAGTCCCTGGCGCCGCTGCTGGCGTGGGCTCAGGAGCGGCTGGGCGAGCCCCTGACGGTGGCCGGCCTCGCCGCCCGCGCGGCCGTCAGCCCGGCCACGCTCCACCGCCGCTTCCGCGCCGAGCTCGGGACCACCCCGCTGGCCTGGCTCACGGGCGAACGGGTCGCGCTGGCCTGCCGGCTCATCGAACGCGGCGAGGAGCGACTGGACGTGGTCGCCGAACGCTCCGGTCTGGGCACCGCGGCGAACCTGCGGGCGCGGCTGCGGCGGGAGACGGGGCTGAGCCCTTCGGCCTACCGCCGGCGTTTCGGACCGGCCCCCGGGGAACCGGTCACGACATGAGACTCCTCGTACGCGACCGGATCCTCGGCATCGGTGACGACTACTGGATCGATGACGAGCACGGCACCCACGTGTTCCTCGTCGACGGCAAGGCGCTGCGGCTGCGGGACACCTTCGAACTGAAGGACACCCAGGGGCACGTCCTGATCGACATCCGTCAGAAGATGTTCGCCCTGCGGGAGGCGATGGTGATCGAGCGGGACGGGGATCCCCTGGCGACCGTCCGCCGCAAACGCCTCTCCCTGCTGCGCAACCACTACCGGGTGTCCCTCGTGGACGGCACCGAACTCGACGTCAGCGGCAAGATCCTCGACCGCGAGTTCGCCATCGAGTACGACGGCGAACTCCTGGCCCAGATCTCCCGCCGCTGGCTGCGGGTGCGGGAGACGTACGGCGTCGACATCGTCCGCGACGACGCCGACCCGGCCCTGCTGATCGCGGTCACGGTGTGTGTGATCCACATGGCCGACAAGGAGCGCGGCCCGGACGACTGATTCCCTCGACGCGGGGAACTGCGCGTCCTTCAGGGGCGCGGGGAACTGCGCGTGCTTTCAGGGGCGCGGGGAACTGTGCGACCAGCCACACCCGACCCGCGCCAACCCATCCACCTCAGGCACCCAGCTCCTCCTCAGAGCCCATCCCGCCCGCAGCGACGTCAGCGCCGAGGAACCCCGAGCCCCAGCACCCGGTCCTTCAGCGCAGGAAACTGCTCCCGCGTGGTCGCCACCTTCCCCGCGTCGAACTCCACCGTGAGAACCTCCTCACCGGAGCCCGCCTCCCCCAGCACCTCACCCCACGGATCCACCACGATCGAGTGACCCGCCTGGGGAACCCCGGCGTGCGTACCGGCCGTTCCACAGGCGAGGACGAACGCCTGGTTCTCCACCGCCCGCGCCTGAGCCAACAGCGTCCAGTGGGACCGCCGACGCTCGGGCCACCCCGCCGGCACGACGAGGACCTCGGCACCGGCGTCGACGAGACCACGGAAGAGTTCGGGGAAGCGAAGGTCGTAACAGGTCGCGACACCAAGGGTCGTGCCCGCCCCCGGCAGCCGCACCGTCACGAGCTCCTCGCCCGCCCCCATCAGCACGGCCTCACCCTTGTCGAAGCCGAAGCGGTGGATCTTCCGATAGGCGGCGGCGAGTTCACCGGAGGGAGAGAAGACGAGAGACGTGTTGTAGAGAGGCCCCTCAGGGTCCCGCTCGGGAATCGAGCCCGCGTGCAGCCACACGCCCGCGTCACGCGCGGCCTTGGCCATCACCTCGTACGTGGAGCCCTCCAGCGGCTCCGCCTCGGTCGCGAACTCCTCATAGGCGAAGGCACCGGTCGTCCACAGCTCGGGAAGGACCACGAGATCCGCACCGGACTGTTCGCGGACCAGGGCGGCAACCCGCCGCCGACGCGAATCGACCGATTCGCCCTCGTCTACGCCGATCTGGATGAGCGAGGCGCGCACACTACCACCGTCCTGGCATTCGAGCCGTCCATACGGGCCTACGATCGTCACACGAAAGCACTGCCGGGCTGCCTCGTAGCAGCGTAACTTAACGTTTCACGGCACCCACCGACAGCCGCCGACGCCCGCCCGCACTCGTCAACGCCGACGCCCGCAACCCACACCCCACCCCCCACCGACACCACCGACAGCACAGCCCACGTATTTCCCGTACCGACCGCCCGAGGGGTCCCGTTCCGTGAGTCTGCATCCCACTCTTCAGCCCTACGCCGACGCCTGGACCCACTCCGTGGATGCGATATCCGAGCTGGTGCTACCACTCGTGGAGGGAGAGTGGAACCGGAGGACCCCGTGCCCCGGCTGGTCCGTCCGCGACATCGTCTCCCACGTCATCGGCCTGGACTGCGAGATGCTCGGCGACCCGCGCCCGATCCACACGCTGCCGCGCGACCTGTACCACGTGACGAACGACCACCAGCGGTACATGGAGATGCAGGTCGATGTCCGCCGCCACCACACGGCGCCGGAGATGACCTCCGAGCTGGAGTACACGATCATCCGCCGCAACCGCCAGCTGCGGAACGAGTCGCGGGAGCCGGACGCCAAGGTGCGCGGCCCACTCGGCGTGGAGCTCACCCTTGAGCAGGCCATGCGCAACCGGGCGTTCGACGTCTGGGTGCACGAGCAGGACCTGCGCACGGCCCTCGGCCGCCCGGGGAACCTCGACTCGCCCGGCGCCCACGTGGTCCGCGACGAGCTGCTCTCCGTCCTGCCGAAGGTCGTCGCCGAGGACGCCCAGGCGCCCCGCAGCTCGGCGATCGTCTTCGACGTGCACGGTCCGGTCGAGTTCATCCGCACCGTCCGTGTGGACATGCAGGGCCGCGGCACCCTCGAAACCACTCCCGCCCTCGGTCCCGCCGCCACGCTCACGCTCGACTGGGAGACCTACGTCCGCCTGGCCTGCGGCCGCGTCACCGCGGAAGGGGTCGCCGACCGCGTCAAGGCGGAGGGCGACTCCCAGCTGGTGTCGGCGATCCTGCGGTCGTTCGCGGTGACGGTGTAGCGCGATGTGACGCACCGACACCCGGCTCCGCACCTCACGCGGGCACGTGCACCGTCTCCACCCGGCTCGCCACGAGGCGCTCGCGCTCCCGGCGGGCGGCGCGGCGGCGCAGGCGCAGGATCTGGGTGAGGCCCAGGGCCTGGAGGACGAAGACCGCCGAGAAGGCGATGCGGTAGTCGTCGCCGGTCGCGTCCAGGAGGACACCGACCGCGAACAGTGTCGTCATCGAGGCCACGAAACCACCCATGTTGGTGATGCCGGAGGCCGTTCCCTGACGCTCCGGCGGGTTCGCCGGCCGGGCGAAGTCGAAGCCGAGCATCGAGGCGGGACCGCACGCGCCCAGGACCACGCACAGGACGACCAGCAGCCACATCGGCGCCCGGTCCTGGGTGAGGGTCGCCGCCCACACCGTCGCGGTCGTCCCCACCGTGCCCAGCGCCAGCGGCAGCCGCGCCGCGTGGTGCCGGGCGACGATCTGCCCGTACACCAGGCCGACGAGCATGTTGGACAGCACGATCAGGGTGAGCAGGTCACCGGCTGTGGCCCGGGTGAGCCCCTGCGCCTCGACCAGGAACGGCAGGCCCCACAGCAGCAGGAACACCATCGCCGGGAACTGCGTCGTGAAGTGCACCCACATCCCGAGCCGTGTGCCGGGCTCCCGCCAGGACGCCGCGATCTGCCGCCGCACGTACGCCGCCCCGTGGTGCGGGAACGGCTCCGGCTCGTGCCCCTCCGGGTGGTCCTTCAGGAAGAGCAGCATCAGGACGAGGACCACGACGCCCGCCACCGCGCTGCCCGCGAACGCCGCCGTCCAGCCCACACCGTGCAGCAGCCGCGCGATCACCAGCGTCGAGACCAGGTTGCCCGCCATGCCCGCGAGCCCCGCGAACTGCGCGACCATCGGCCCCCGCCGGGCGGGGAACCAGCGTGAGCCGAGCCGCAGCACGCTGATGAACGTCATCGCGTCACCGCAGCCCAGCAGCGCGCGCGAGGCCAGCGCCATGCCGTAGGAGGGGGAGAAGGCGAACCCCAACTGGCCCGCGGTGAACAGCACCACGCCCAGCGTCAGCACCTTCTTGGTGCCGAGCCGGTCGACGAGCAGCCCCACGGGTATCTGCATGCCCGCGTACACGAGCAACTGGAGTATCGAGAAGGTGGACAGGGCGGAGGCGTTCACATGGAAGCGGTCGGCCGCGTCGAGGCCGGCGACTCCCAGGGACGTGCGGAAGATGACGGCGACGAAGTAGACGGAGACGCCGATGCCCCAGACGGTGATCGCGCGGCGGCCGCCGGGCGGATCTCCGGGCAGCGAGGCGGTTCCCGCGCTCGAACGTGTACTCATCGCACCTCGCCCCGCGCCAGGTTGGAGAACCAGCTGACGTGCCGGTGGACGATGGCCACGGCCGCCTCCGCATCGCCCGAGCGCAGCGCCTCCAAAATCTCCCTGTGCTCGACCAGCGTCTTGGTGATGCGGTCCGGGTGGGCGTGCATCACGGCCACCCCCATGCGCAACTGCCGGTCGCGGAGCTGGTCGTAGAGCCGGGAGAGGATCTCGTTGCCGCCGCTGCGGACGATCTCGGCGTGGAAGCAGCGGTCGGTCACGGCCGCTCCCGCGAGGTCTCCAGCGGCCGCCTGCGCCCTCTGCTGCTCCAGGAGTTCCTCCAGGCGGGCGATGAGCCGCGGCGAGGCCGGCACCGTCTTGCGGACCGAGTGTTCCTCCACGAGCTGGCGGGTCTCGACCACGTCGGCGATCTCCTGCGCGGAGACGGGCAGGACGAGGGCGCCCTTCTTCGGGTAGAGCCTGATCAGCCCTTCGACCTCCAGCCGCAGCAGCGCCTCCCGTACGGGGGTCCGGGAGACCCCGACCGCCTCGGCCAGCTCGCCCTCGGTGAGCAGCGTCCCGCCCTCGTAACGGCGTTCCAGGACGCCCTGCTTGACGTGCGCGTACACGCGGTCGGCGGCGGGGGGCTGCTTCACGGCGTGCTTCTCGGCATGTTTTTCGGCGGGCTTCTGGGTCGTCCCGGGCTGCTTCTCGCTGGTCTGACGGTCGGTCGCGGGCGGGGCTGCAGGCATGCCCACAGCATAGATACAACACGTACGCATGGCTGCCCGCGTCCACGATCCGGGACGGGAGTCGGCGGCGTCACATGCGTAAGGGGCACCCCCCTCAGAAACGCCACAACCTTTTGTGCTACTTACGTGTCACACGAGAACGGCCCTTGCGTGCCTTCGCCCAAGCGGCCGCGTTACTCAGACATTTGACGCAATCGGGGTACTGAATTGATTACCGCCATTCGGAACGGGCGTGTGCGCAGAGCCGCCGCCGTAGTCGTCACCACCGGCGCGCTGCTCACCACCGGCGCCCTCGGCATGGCCCCGGCACAGGCCGCGACCAAGCCCACCATCGCCGCCAAGGGCGGCTACGCGATGAACAACGCGACCGGCAAGTCGCTGTACACCAAGGCGGCGGACACCCGTCGCTCCACGGGCTCCACCACGAAGATCATGACCGCGAAGGTCGTGCTCGCGCAGTCGAACCTCAACCTCGACGCCAAGGTCACGATCCAGAAGGCCTACAGCGACTACGTCGTCGCCAACAACGCCTCCCAGGCCCACCTGATCGTCGGCGACAAGGTCACCGTCCGTCAGCTGCTGTACGGGCTGATGCTGCCGTCCGGCTGCGACGCCGCGTACGCCCTCGCCGACAAGTTCGGCAGCGGCTCGACGCGTGCGGCGCGGGTGAAGTCGTTCATCGGCAAGATGAACACCACGGCCAGGAACCTCGGCCTCACCAACACGCACTTCGACTCGTTCGACGGCATCGGCAACGGCTCCAACTACTCGACGCCGCGCGACCTGACGAAGCTCGCCAGCAGCGCGCTGAAGAACTCCACGTTCCGCACGGTCGTGAAGACGAAGTCGTACACGGCGAAGACCATCACCAAGACGGGCAGCACCCGCACGATGTCGCCGTGGACCAACACGAACGGTCTGCTCAGCAGCTACAGCGGCACCATCGGCGTGAAGACGGGCTCCGGCCCCGAGGCCAAGTACTGCCTCGTCTTCGCCGCCACCCGCAACGGCAAGACCGTCGTCGGCACCGTCCTCGCCTCGACCTCCATCCCGGCGCGTGAGTCGGACGCGAAGAAGATCATGAACTACGGCTTCGCGCAGTAGCCGAACCCCCCGCACAGCACACGAGAAGGGGCCCGCCGCGCACCCGCGGCGGGCCCCTTCCTCATTGCCTCCGGTGGTTTCCCCGGCGGTTTCCCCGACGCCCGGCTCAGGCCCAGGTGATCAGCCGCTTGGGCTGCTCCAGGACCGCCGCCACGTCGGCCAGCACCTTCGAGCCCAGCTCCCCGTCCACCAGACGGTGGTCGAAGCTCAGCGCCAGGGTCGTCACCTGGCGGGGCTTGACCTTGCCCTTGTGGACCCAGGGCTGGAGCTTGATGGCACCGACGGCGAGGATCGCGGACTCGCCGGGGTTGAGCAGCGGCGTGCCCGTGTCGACGCCGAAGACGCCGACGTTCGTGATGGTGACCGTGCCGCCCTGCATGGCCGCCGGAGAGGTCTTCCCCTCCCTCGCCGTCCCCACCAGTTCGCCCAGTGCCCCGGCCAGCTGCGGGAGCGTCTTGTCGTGGGCGTCCTTGATGTTCGGCACGATCAGGCCGCGCGGGGTCGCGGCCGCGATGCCCAGGTTCACGTAGTGCTTGAGCACGATCTCCTGGTTGGGCTCGTCCCAGGACGCGTTGATCTCGGGGTTCCTCCTGATCGCGACCAGCAGGGCCTTGGCGATCAGCAGCAGCGGGTTCACCCGCAGCCCCTCGAACTCCTTGTCCTGCTTCAGCTCCTCGACCAGCCTCATCGTGCGGGTCACGTCGACGGTCACGAACTCCGTGACGTGCGGTGCCGTGAACGCGGAGCCGACCATGGCCTGAGCGGTCGCCTTGCGGACGCCCTTGACCGGGACGCGGGTCTCGCGGGCGCCGTCGTACGACACCACCGGCGCCGCGACAGACGCGACAGACGCGGCAGCTGTGGATGGCACGGCGGGCGCCGCCGCGGGCGCCTCCACGACCGGCTCGGCGGCCGGAGCCGGGGCCACCGCCGCGTGCACGTCCTCACGCGTGATGACGCCGTCGGGGCCGGACGGCGTGACGGTCGCGAGGTCGACCCCGAGGTCCTTGGCCAGCTTGCGCACCGGCGGCTTCGCGAGCGGCCGGTCGGCGGGCCGCGGCAGCGCACCCGTCCCGTGGCCGTTCAGCTCGCCCTGGACGCCGTGGAGGGCGGAGGCCGCGTAGGGCTCGTCCTCGGCGGACGGGGGTGCCACGGTCGGCCGGGTGGCTCCCTTGCGGGGGCGGCGCTTGGTGGACGACTCGGCGACCCCGTAGCCGACGAGGACCGGCTTGCGGCCCCCGGGCTTGGCCGGCTCCTCCTTGGCCGCCTCCTCCTTGGCGGACGCGGGCTTCGCCGGGGCCTCTGCGGCAGCGCCACCAGCCACGTCCACCGCGATGATGGCCGTGCCCACGTCCACGGTGGTGCCCTCGGAGAAGCGGAGCTCGCGCACGACACCGTCGTAGGGGATGGGCAGCTCGACGGCCGCCTTCGCCGTCTCGACCTCGCACACGACCTGTCCGTCGGTGACGGTGTCACCGGGCTGGACGTACCACTTGAGGATCTCGGCCTCGGTGAGTCCCTCGCCCACGTCGGGCATCTTGAACTCCCGCACGGACGCTTCAGTCATCGTCGTCACGCCCCTCTCCTCAGTACGCCAGCGAGCGGTCGACGGCGTCGAGTACCCGGTCCAGGTTCGGCAGGTACTCCTCCTCCAGCCGCGCCGGCGGATACGGGGCGTGGTAGCCGCCGACCCGCAGCACGGGTGCCTCCAGGTGGTAGAAGCACCGCTCGGTGACCCTGGCGGCGATCTCCGCGCCCGAGCCGAAGAACACCGGCGCCTCGTGCACCACGACCAGGCGGCCCGTTCTCTCCACCGAGGCCTGGATCGAGTCGAAGTCCAGGGGGGAGACCGAGCGCAGGTCCAGCACCTCCAGGGACCTGCCCTCCTCGGCCGCCGCGTCCGCGACCTCCTGGCAGAGCTTGACCATCGGGCCGTAGGCGGCGAGCGTGAGGTCACTGCCCGCGCGGACGACCTGCGCCTTGTGCAGCGGGCCCGGGATCGCCTCGAAGCTGACCTCGGCCTTGTCCCAGTAGCGCCGCTTCGGCTCGAAGAAGATCACCGGGTCGTCGCTCTGGATGGCCTGCTGCATCATCCAGTAGGCGTCGGACGCGTTCGACGGCGAGACGATCTTCAGGCCCGCCACGTGCGCGAACAGCGACTCCGGGGACTCGGAGTGGTGCTCGACGGCGCCGATGCCGCCGCCGTAGGGAATGCGGACCACGACCGGCATCTTCACCTTGCCCAGCGAGCGGGCGTGCATCTTGGCGAGCTGGGTGACGATCTGGTCGTACGCCGGGAACACGAAGCCGTCGAACTGGATCTCCACCACCGGGCGGTAGCCGCGCAGCGCGAGGCCGATCGCCGTGCCCACGATGCCCGACTCGGCGAGCGGGGTGTCGATGACCCGGTCCTCACCGAAGTCCTTCTGCAGTCCGTCCGTCACCCGGAACACACCGCCGAGCTTGCCGACGTCCTCACCCATGATCAGGACCTTGGGGTCGGACTCGAGGGCCTTGCGCAGCGATTCGTTGATCGCCTTGGCCAGCGCCATGCTCTTCACTGCCACAGCCTGTGCGGTCATCGCTACTTCCCCTCCTCCACATCGGCGAACGACGCCTGGTACGCGGCGAACTGGGCGCGCTCCTCGTCGACGAGGGCGTGACCGTCCGCGTACACGTTCTCGAAGATGGCGAAGTGGTCCGGGTCCGGCATGGCACGAACCGCTTCGCGCACTCGCCTTCCCAACGCCTCGCTCTCGGTTTCGAGTTCCGCGAAAAATCCCTCGTCCGTGTCAGTTTCGGACTCGAGATAGCCGCGCAGGCGGGCGATCGGGTCCTTCGCCTCCCAGGCCGCCCGCTCGTCGTCGTGGCGGTAGCGGGTGGGGTCGTCGGAGGTGGTGTGGGCACCCATCCGGTACGTGTACGCCTCTACGAGCGTGGGACCCTCGCCGCTGCGGGCGCGCTCCAGGGCCCACTTGGTGACCGCGAGGCAGGCCAGGACGTCGTTGCCGTCGACGCGGACGCCCGGGAAGCCGAAGCCCTGCGCACGCTGGTAGAGCGGCACACGGGTCTGCTTCTCGGTGGGCTCGGAGATCGCCCACTGGTTGTTCTGGCAGAAGAACACCACGGGGGCGTTGTAGACCGCGGAGAAGGTGAACGCCTCGGCCACGTCGCCCTGGCTGGAGGCGCCGTCGCCGAAGTAGGCGATGACGGCCGAGTCCGCGCCGTCCTTGGCGACGCCCATCGCGTACCCCGTGGCGTGCAGCGTCTGGGAGCCGATGACGATCGTGTAGAGGTGGAAGTTGTTGCTGTTCGGGTCCCAGCCGCCGTTGTTCACGCCGCGGAACATGCCGAGCAGGTTCGTCGGATCGACGCCGCGGCACCAGGCGACGCCGTGCTCGCGGTAGGTCGGGAAGACGTAGTCGTCCTCGCGGGTGGCCCGCCCGGAGCCGATCTGGGCGGCCTCCTGGCCGAGCAGCGAGGCCCACAGGCCCAGCTCGCCCTGGCGCTGCAGCGCGGTGGCCTCGGCGTCGAAGCGCCGGGTGAGCACCATGTCGCGGTACAGGCCGCGGAGTTCTTCGGGGGTGATGCCGGCGACGTAGGGGTCGTACTCGGCGTTCTTGACCCGCTTGCCCTCGGGCGTCAGCAACTGGACGAGCTGAGGCTCGGTGCTCGACGCCTTCTTCGCGGCGGTGCGGGTGGCGGTGCGCTTGGTGCCGGTGGTGGTGTTGTTCTTGGTGCCGGTGGTGTTGCTCTTGGTACCAGTCGTGGTGCTCTTGGTACCGGTCGTGCCGGCCTTGCTTCCGGCGCTGCGTCGCGGCTTGCGCGCGGCAGTGCTCTCCACGGTCACGTGTGCTCCTCCGTCGGTCCGGCCCCCGGGATTGCCGGGTAACCAGTGCGGCTCGCCTGGTCCCGCTACCCGTGCACGGGGTGGGTGCCCTCGGCCGGGAACAGGCGTGACAGGTGCCCCGGCGAGCGCCCTGCAGAAGGCACGTTACCCAGTGGCCCACATTCCTGTGAAACCCCTCCTGACCTGCGTTTTTCCTTGGATATCCAAGTACTTTTTGCTCGGATTTCCAAGTAAATCGCCTCGTCGGGAACAGCTGCTGGTCACAGCACTGGTTACAGCCTCGCAGGGGGCCGGAACACCGGCACGTTATCCCGGTCACCCCGGACTCGGGAAGAGTTCCCCTCCTGGATCCCTCACGCCCGAACGGCGGAACGGCGGAGCGCGGGGCGGGAAGAAGCGGAGCGTGGGGCGGGAAGAAACAGCACGCGCGCGTGGAGCCCGTTTCGGGCCGCACGCGCGCGTGGGGTGTTTCAGGGGTCCCGGTCTGTCAGGGACCGCCGTCCTCGTCGCCACCCGTGACCTCGCCGGTCGGCAGGCTCGGGGTGTCTCCGCCGTCGGAGGGCGTCGACTCCTCCTCCGACGGCTCTTCCTCGCTCTGGGTCGCGCTGTTCGTGGGCTGTCCGCCCGACGGCTCGCTCGGCGTGTAGGACGGGGTGGAACTCGGGGACTGCGTGTAGGACGGCGTGTAGTCCGGGTCGGAACCCGTCCCGGTGTCCTCCTCCGTGGCCTCGTCCGTCGCCTCCTCGCTAGGCGTGGAGCTGGAGTCCTTCGTCTCCTTGGACTGCGTGGCGGTCGGCTTCTCCTTGTTCCCGCCGCCGCCTCCCTTGCCGCCCGTGTTGTTCAGCGCCAGCGCGACGCCCGCCGCGATGGCGACGACCGCGAGCACCGCGAGGATCCACAGCTTGCCGCGGCCGCTGCCCCGGTTGCCGTGCCCCTCGAAGCCCCCGTCGTCCCGGCCCCCGCCGTTCGGCAGGATCGGCTGCGGGATCTGCGTGGTCCCCGACTCCCCGGGGTGCTGCAGGACGGTCGTGCCCGTGAAACCGCCGGGCGGGGTCTGCCTGCCGTCGTGCGCGGTCACGGGTCCGGTGTTCCAGGTGCCGGTGTGGCCGCCCTGGTCGTAGAGCATCTGCAGGCCGTACTGGACCAGCCCGCGCATCTCCTCGGCCGTCTGGAACCGGTCGTCCGGCTCCTTGGCGAGCGAGCGCGTCACGAGACCGTCGAGCTCAGGCGGCGCCCCGTCGGAGACCTGGGAGGGCGGCACCGGGATGTCCTGAACGTGCTGGTAGACCACCGACAGCGGGGTCTCGCCGACGAACGGCGGCCGCAGCGCGAGGAGTTCGTACAGCAGGCAGCCGGTCGCGTACAGGTCGGAGCGGTGGTCGACGGCTTTGCCGAGCGCCTGCTCCGGGGAGAGGTACTGGGGGGTTCCCATGACCATGCCGGTCTGTGTCATGGTCGACTGCGCGCCGTGCAGGGCGCGCGCGATGCCGAAGTCCATCACCTTCACGGCACCGGAGTCGGTGATGATGACGTTGGCCGGCTTGATGTCGCGGTGCACGATGCCGTGCTGGTGCGAGTAGGCGAGCGCCTCCAGCACCCCGGAGACGATGATCAGAGCTTGCTCGGGCCCCGGGGCCTCGGCGTTGATCAGCAGGTCACGGATCGTCCGGCCCTCGACCAGCTCCATCACGATGTACGGCACGGGGGTGCCGTTCACAACGTCCTCACCGGAGTCGTACACCGCGACGATCGCATGGTGGTTGAGCCCCGCCACCGACTGGGCCTCGCGCGTGAAGCGCGCCTTGGAGACGGGGTCCTCGGCGAGATCGGAACGCAGCAGCTTGACCGCGACGGTACGGCCGAGGCGCACGTCCTCGGCCGCGAACACCTCGGCCATGCCGCCACGGCCGAGTCTGTGGGTCAGCCGATACCGGCCGTCCCCGACAAGCCCACTGTTGCCCCACATCTCCGGCGCGTCTGACATACCGCCGCCAGCCGCCTCGGGGTCGGACGGGCCCTGAGCGCGCTGCTGTGCCATCAGTCCTCGCCGTCGTTTCTGCCCGCGGTCCGCGCGGTCGTTACGGTCTTCCGTCGGGCCACGCTACAGCCTCTGCGCAAGGCACCGGTCCGACTTGGATGCGGGAAGGATTCAGGATGGAACGGCCATGAAACCTTCCACGCCGCCCGTCGTGCAAATTCTGTGTACCGCTCGTACGACCCCGGTAACGCTTCCGCGACGCTTCTTTCGCGTACGGTCACGGATCGGGCACCGCGCTTGACGTGTCACTGCCCTGGGGCAGACTTGGCCGCGAATCACTCGGAGCAGCACGAGCATCGCCGAACGCGGGAGCCACGCCGGCAACTTCGCCCGCGCCGATGGGGGACGCACAAACATGAGCCACGACGGCGCACAGGGCCGGTATGCGGGGCGTTCGCTCGCCGGCGGCCGCTATGAGCTTCGCGACCTGCTCGGTCAGGGCGGCATGGCCTCGGTGCACCTCGCATACGACTCGGTGCTCGACCGTCAGGTGGCGATCAAGACCCTTCACACCGAGCTCGGCCGCGAGCAGGCCTTCCGTGAGCGGTTCCGCCGCGAGGCCCAGGCCGTGGCGAAACTCACGCACACGAACATCGTCTCCGTCTTCGACACCGGCGAGGACGCCCTCTTCGACGGCGGCTCCGCGAGCGGCGCGCCGACGCCGTACATCGTCATGGAGTACGTCGAGGGCAAGCCGCTCGGTTCGGTGCTCGACGCGGACGTCCGGCAGTACGGCGCGATGCCCGCCGACAAGGCGCTGAAGATCACCGCGGACGTGCTGGCCGCGCTGGAGATCAGCCACGAGATGGGCCTGGTCCACCGCGACATCAAGCCGGGCAACGTGATGGTGACCAAGCGCGGCGTGGTCAAGGTGATGGACTTCGGCATCGCCCGCGCCATGCAGTCCGGGGTCACGTCCATGACCCAGACCGGCATGGTCGTCGGCACACCTCAGTACCTCTCGCCGGAGCAGGCACTGGGCCGGGCCGTGGACGCCCGCAGCGACCTCTACTCGGTCGGCATCATGCTGTTCCAGCTGACCACCGGGCGGCTGCCGTTCGAGGCGGACTCGCCGCTGGCGATCGCGTACGCCCACGTCCAGGAGGAGCCGGTCGCCGCCTCCTCGATCAACCGTTCCCTTCCTCCGGCGGTGGACGCGCTGATCGCCCGCTCGCTGAGGAAGAACCCGAACGAGCGTTTCCCGAGCGCCGACGCCATGCGTGACGAGTGTCTGCGGGTGGCCGCCTCGCTCACGGCCGCGCCGCCGCCGAGCATCGTCCCGGGCGCCCACACGTCGAGTGGCGCGGGTGTGGGTTCCGCGGTGTTCCCGCCGGTCAACCAGTCCGCCCCGGCGCCGCAGGGCAGCGTGCAGACGCCGTACCAGTCCTCCGGCCCGTACGGCCCGCCGACGCCCGCCCCGACTCCCCGGCCCGCCCCGACTCCCCAGCCGCCCTCCCCGGCGTACGGCTACCCGCAGCAGAGCGGCTACCAGGTGGCGCCGCAGAACGCCGCCTACTCGCCGCAGGCAGGGCCGGCTACGCCGCCTCCCTACACCATCTCTCCGCAGCAGCCGACGACCGCCGTGGGGTCCTCCGGCGGCGGCAAGAGCAACACGGGTCTCATCGCCGTCGCGGTCATCGTCGGGCTCGTGGCGATCACCGGTCTGCTCGGGGCCCTGCTGCTGAACAACGGTAGCGACGACAAGGGCGGCGGGAGCAGCGCTGACACGAGCAGCGGTACGAGCGCCGGTACCTCCCCTCCGGCCCAGGTCACGGAGGCCTCCGGGCACAAGGGGCCGGACACCTCGAAGACCATCGAGACGACCAAGTGCACGGAGCCGTTGAAGTCGTACACGGAGCCGGACAAGATCAAGCTCCCGAGCTTCGAGTTCAAGAACATCGACTCGGTGAAGAAGTGCCTCCAGGCGGCGGGCTGGCGCTACGAGACCAAGGACATCGACGAGAACACGTACGGCGAGGACACGGTCATGGAGCAGTACCCCACGACCGACGACAACGTCGACCCCAATGACATGCCGACGATCGTCCTCAAGGTCTCGACGGGCGATCCGGCCTCCTGATCCTCGCCCGTGCCCAGGTCATGGGAAGGGGGCCCGGTGTGACCACCGGGCCCCCTTCCCATGAGCGCTATGAGCGCCATGAGAGCTACATGAGTGCCATGAGTACTGAGTACTAGAGGTACGGTCCGCCCGTGCGGCCGCCCGTGCGCGGATCCTCCAGACCCTCGCCGCCGACGCCCGGCGGGAGGGCGCGGCGCATCTGCTCCAGCTGGGCCCGCGCGGCCATCTGCTGGGCGAACAGCGTCGTCTGGATGCCGTGGAACAGGCCCTCCAGCCAGCCGACCAGCTGTGCCTGCGCGATCCGCAACTCCGAGTCGCTGGGGATCGCCTCGTCCAGGAAGGGCAGGGAGAGCCGCTCCAGCTCCTCGACGAGCTCCGGAGCCAGGCCGTCCTCCAGCTCCTTCACCGAACTGGCGTGGATCTCCTTGAGCCGGGCCCTGCTCGCCTCGTCGAGAGGTGCCGCCCGCACCTCCTCCAACAGCTGCTTGATCATGCTGCCGATGCGCATGACCTTCGCGGGCTGCTCCACCATCTCCGTCACGGGAACCTCGCGGGAGTCCTCGTCTCCACCGCCGCCGCCGAGTGCCATGCCGTCCTGGCCTACGACCAGGATCTGTGGATTCTCGGACGACCTGTCGTTCCTCGGCATCTCCATGCCGCCATTCTCTCGCACGCCTACACCTCATCACCGTGGTGCCCCCGGTAAAGGGTGATCCACCATTTACGTGGCGCGCCGTTCCCGGGATGCCTGGACGATCGCGGCGTGTGACGCTGGTGTCACGGCCCTTCGCCCTTCGCCCTTCGCAACGGGAAGGGGGCATCGACGTGGCTCCGTTCCTCACGGTTCGGTCGCTGACGGCCCTGACGCTTCTGGTCCCGGCGGTTCCGGCGGTCTCGGTCGTGACGGCACTGGTGCCTGAGGTGGGCGTCGCCCCTCACGCGTACGCCGCCTCCCCCACCCCACGCCCGGAATCGTCGCGCGCCGGGAGCCGCGCGGGCGAGGGGCGGGACCGGCCCGGGCGGATCGGTGTGGACGCCGAGCCCGGCGAGGTGGGGGCGGACGATCCGACGGACCCGACGGCCACGGACCCCGGAGCGGACACGGACACCGGCCGGACGCGGCCGGAGCCCGCTCGTCCGCCCACCGGCGACCCCGACGCAGACGCCGACCCCGACGCCCCGCGGGATTCGGGCGCCCCCGACAGCCCGCAGCCCGGTGTCGCCCAGCCCGGCACCGCCGAGGGCCCCGGGCTGCGCGTCCTTCCGCTCGGCGGCGGCCTGATCCTCATCGGCCTCGGCCTGGCACTGGCCTTCGTCGGCCTGCGCGTACGACGGCCGTGAGGCCCTGGCTGTCCTGGCCCTTCGGGCTGCCCCGAGCCGTCCAGTCCTACGGCGTGACCAGCAGCACCTTCCCGATGTGCCCGCTGTCCTCCAGAACCTGGTGGGCCGTCGGCGCGTCGCTCATCGGCACCTCGCGGTCGACGACCGGACGCACGTGACCGGCGGCGACGAGCGGCCACACGTGCTCGCGCACGGCCGCGACGATGGCCGCCTTCTCGCCGAGCGGGCGGGCGCGCAGCGTGGTCGCGCTGATCGCGGCGCGCTTGCTGAGGAGCACACCGATGTTCAGTTCGCTCTTGACGCCGCCCTGCATACCGATGATCGCGAGGCGGCCGTTGACGGCGAGGGCCTTCACGTTCCGTTCCAGGTACTTGGCGCCCATGATGTCGAGGATGACGTCCGCGCCCGCGCCGTCCGTCGCGCGCTTGATCTCCTCGACGAAGTCCTGCTCGCGGTAGTTGATCAGGATGTCCGCGCCCAGCTCGGCGCAGTGGTCCAGCTTCTCCTTGCTGCCCGCCGTGACGGCCACCTTCGCGCCGACCGCCTTCGCGAGCTGGATCGCCATCGTGCCGATACCGCTGGAGCCACCGTGCACGAGGAGGGTCTCCCCGGGTCGGAGGTGGGCGATCATGAAGACGTTCGACCAGACGGTGCAGGTCGCCTCGGGCAGCGCGGCCGCCTGGCGGACATCGAGGCCGTCCGGCACGGGAAGCACCTGACCGGCGGGGACGACGACCTTCTCCGCGTATCCGCCGCCCGAGAGCAGCGCGCACACCTCGTCGCCGACCGCCCACCCCGAGACGCCGGGGCCCAGCGCGGCGATCCGCCCGGAGCACTCCAGGCCGGGGTAGGGGGAGGCGCCGGGAGGCGGGTCGTAGAAGCCCTGCCGCTGGAGCAGGTCGGCGCGGTTCACCGCGCTCGCCGTGACCTCGACGAGCACTTCGCCCTCGCCGGGCTCCGGGTCCGGGACCTCGTCCCACACCAGGGCCTCGGGTCCACCGGGTTCGGGAATCGTGATCGCATACATGAGGGGGACGCTACTCCGCCGACCGCCCGCGTCCCAGGTCCGGGCCCGTGTGCATGCCGGGTTCCCCGTGCCCCGGCCCCTTTTCTCGCGGCGGCCGATGAGTTCCGCGGATCCGGACGGTCTCCCTTTGCAGAGCCCGGTGAACCGGGCCCCGTACGCGGAAGGACCCCGACATGAGCGCACAGACGTCCAGCCTCGCGATCGAGACCGCTGGTCTGGTGAAGACGTTCGGCGAGACCCGTGCCGTCGACGGCGTCGACCTCTCCGTGCCCACCGGCACGGTGTACGGCGTCCTCGGGCCGAACGGCGCCGGCAAGACGACCACCGTGAAGATGCTCGCCACCCTTCTGCGCCCTGACGACGGCGAGGCCCACGTCTTCGGCCACGACGTCGTACGGGAGGCCGACGAGGTACGGAGCAGGGTCAGCCTCACCGGCCAGTACGCGTCCGTGGACGAGGACCTGACCGGCACCGAGAACCTGGTGCTGCTCGGCCGTCTCCTCGGCCACGACAAGAAGGCCGCCCGCCGGCGCGGAGAGCAGCTCCTGGAGGCCTTCGGGCTGACCGACGCGGCGGGCAAGCAGGTCAAGAACTACTCGGGCGGCATGCGGCGCCGTATCGACATCGCCGCGTCCATCCTCAACACACCCGACCTGCTCTTCCTCGACGAGCCGACGACCGGGCTCGACCCCCGCAGCCGGAACCAGGTGTGGGACATCGTGCGCGCGGTGGTCGCCCAGGGCACGACCGTGCTGCTGACCACGCAGTACCTGGACGAGGCCGACCAGCTGGCGTCCCGGATCGCCGTCATCGACCGCGGCAAGGTGATCGCGGAGGGCACGAAGGGCGAGCTGAAGGCGTCCGTCGGGGCCGGTTCCGTGCATCTGCGGCTGCGTGACGCCGCACAGCGGCCGCAGGCGGAGAGCGTGCTGCGGCTCGCGCTCGACACGGACGTACAGCTGGAGCCCGATCCGGTGGCGCTGACGGCCCGCCTCAGCGGCACGAACAGCGACTCGGCGGCCGAGCAGGCCTCGCGCGCGCTCGCCGAACTGGCCCGCACCGGCATCACCGTGGACAACTTCTCGCTGGGCCAGCCCAGCCTGGACGAGGTGTTCCTCGCCCTCACCGGACACGACACCCACAAGCACGACACCCACAAGCACGAGACCCACAAGGACGAAGAGGTGGCGGCATGAGCACCGCGGCGACGACCGAGACCAAGGACCTCGCCCCCGTCAGCGCGGAGTCGCTCGCCGCGCTGCTCGTTTCCGGGGAGCGGCCGCCGCGCCCCAGCGCCCTGTCGGCCTCGCTGACGTTCGGCTGGCGGGCGATCCTCAAGATCAAGCACGTGCCGGAGCAGCTCTTCGACGTCACCGCCTTCCCGATCATGATGGTGCTGATGTACACGTACCTCTTCGGTGGCGCCCTGGCCGGTTCGCCGGGCGAGTACATCCAGTTCCTGCTGCCCGGCATCCTGGTGATGTCGGTCGTGATGATCACGATGTACACGGGTGTCTCGGTCAACACGGACATCGAGAAGGGTGTCTTCGACCGGTTCCGCTCGCTGCCGATCTGGCGGCCGTCGACGATGGTCGGCTATCTGCTGGGCGACGCCCTGCGCTACACGATCGCGTCCGTGGTGATGCTCGCCGTCGGCCTGATCCTGGGCTACCGCCCCGACGGCGGGATCGTGGGCGTGCTCACCGGGATCGCCCTGCTAGTCGTCTTCTCGTTCGCTTTCTCATGGATCTGGACGATGTTCGGCCTGATGCTGCGCACCGAGAAGTCCGTGATGGGCGTCAGCATGATGGTGATCTTCCCGCTGACCTTCCTGTCCAACGTCTTCGTCGACCCGACGACCATGCCGGGCTGGCTCCAGGCGTTCGTCAACAACAGCCCGATCACCCATCTGGCATCGGCGGTGCGGGAGTTGATGGCGGGCGACTGGCCGACCGCGGAAATCGCGTGGTCGCTGGGCTGGTCGGCACTGTTCGTGCTGGTCTTCGGCCCGATCACGATGCGGCTCTACAACCGCAAGTAGCCGTACGGCGTCGGGGGCTCCCACCGCTGGGTGCCCCCGCGCCGCGCGTCGTGGTCGGTCAGTCCTTGGGCAGTGGCCGTGTGTCGGGCGCGACCTTGGTGCTCGGAGTGGCCCGGACGATGGTGATGAGACGGTCCGTCAGCTGGAGTTCACCGACGGAAGGGTCGTCGTAGCCGAGCACCCGGTGCCCGCGCAGGACACTGACCACGAGGTCGTCGGTCTCCCGCACACGGCGTCCCACCTCGGCCTTTATGACCGGCCTTTCGACGATGTCCAGCCCGCTGCCCTGATGGATGAGGTCCTCCATCACCATGCCCGCGGCCGGGCTGAGCACGGAGAGCCCGAGCAGTCGTCCGGCCGCGCTGGCGCTGGTGATGACGACGTCGGCACCGGACTGCTTCAGCAGCGGAGCGTTCTCCTCTTCCCGTACGGCGACCACGATCTTCGCCGGGCGGTTGAGCTGCCGGGCCGTGAGCACGACGAGGACCGCGGTGTCGTCCCGTTGGGTGGCGACGATGATCTGCCGCGCCCTTTGCACCTCGGCCCGCAGCAGCACATCACTGCGGGTGGCATCCCCCACGACCCCCGCGTACCCGTCGGCCGCCGCCGCGTCGATCACCTTGGAGCTGGGGTCGACGACGACGACCTGCTCCTTCTTCAGCCCCTGTGCGCAGACGGTCTGGATGGCCGACCGTCCCTTCGTCCCGAAGCCGACAACAACGGTGTGATCCCTCAAGGCCGCCCTCCAGCGGTTCTGTCGCCATTCCTCACGTGTGCGCTCCGTGAGGACCTCGAGCGTGGTACCGACCAGGATGATCAGGAACAGCACGCGCAGAGGTGTGATCACGAAGATGTTGGTGAGCCGGGCGGCGTCACTGACCGGGGTGATGTCGCCGTAACCGGTCGTGGAGAGCGTGACCGTCGCGTAGTAGAAGGAGTCGAGGAGGTCGACACCGCCGTCGGAGTTGTCCTTGTAGCCGTCGTGGTCGGCGTAGACGATGAACGCGGTCGCGACCAGTACGAGCAGGGCCATCGCCAGCCGCTTGCCGACCTGCCGTATCGGGCGCTCTATGGCCCGTTTCGGGAGCTTCACTCGATGGGTCACGAGACGCTCGTCCGCCTGACGAGCGATCACGTCCTGGCCCGGAAGTTTCACGTGAAACGCTCCCCGATCCCCGATCCGGTCTCCACAGTCCCCGATACGGGCTTCATGGTTCCCGATCCGGTCTCCACGATCCTGCACATGCTCTGTTTCACGTGAAACACACCTGGATCCCCGCGGTCGCCCACGGCAGATCGAGAAGCTCCAGCTCCTGTCCGGGACGGCCACCACCCGGCGGTACGACGGCCAGGGCGTCGGCGGCGGCGATACCGCGCAGCATGGCCGGACCGTTGTAGTGCAGCGGCAGGGCCTGGTCGGCGCGGAGGGCGACCGGGACGAGCCGGGTGTCGCGCGGATGTCCGTGCACGGCGTCCTGGAGGGGCAGCGCATACGGCTCCGGGGCGGAACGTCCCGCGAGGGTCCGCAGCAGGGGCTCGGCAAGGGTGAGCAGCCCGGAGACGGCCGCCAGGGGGTTGCCGGGGAGCCCGACGAGGTGCTGGTTGTCCCGCGTCCGGGCCAGCAGCATCGGGTGACCCGGACGGACCTGGACGCCGTCCACGAGGAGTTCGGCGCCCAGGCGGCGCAGCGTGGGGTGGACGTGGTCTACAGGGCCCGAGGCGGTGCCGCCCGTGGTGACGATCAGGTCGGCGGGGGAGCTCTTCAAGGCTTCGTACAGGGCATCGGCGTCGTCCCGGATCCTGCGGACGGTCAGGACCTCGGCGCCGAGCGCCCGCAGCCAGGGCGGCAGCATGGGGCCGAGTGCGTCCCGGATCAGCCCGTCGTGCGGGCGGCCTTCGGTGAGCAACTCGTCACCGAGGACCAGGACCTCGGCCTGAGGGCGACGGATGACGGAGACCGTGTCGTACCCGGCGGCCGCTGCCAGCCCGAGCACGGCCGGGGTGATCAACGTGCCGAGTGGCAGGAGCTGGTCGCCGCTGCGGCACTCCTGGCCGCGCGGCCGGATGTCCTGCCCGGGGACGACCTCACGGGTCGGGTGCAGCCGGTCGCCCTCGTCGGTGTGGCCGTGTTCGCTGCGCAGGACGGCCGTGGTGTCCGGCGGGACCCGGGCGCCGGTGGCGATACGGACGGCCTCGCCGTCGGTGAGGGGCTCGGGGCGCGCGTGCCCGGCCAGCACCCCGTGCGCACGTACCTTCCAGGGGCCGGGGCCCGCGACCGCCCAGCCGTCCATCGCGGAGGTGTCGAAGGACGGAAGGTCGGTGAGTGCCGTGAGAGGGGCGGCGAGGACCAGACCGAGGGCGTCGTCGAGGGTGACGGAGACCGGGGTGCGGCGCCGGACCGAGCGGGCGGCGCGCTCGGCGCGGGCCCGTGCCTCCGGCCAGGGCGTTCCGCTGTGGCGGCTGTCCTTGGCGGAGTGCGACGCCTGGCCGCCGGAATGCGATGCCTGACCGGAGTGCCGTCCCTGGGCCGCGGGTGTGGAGGGGGATGGCGGGTCGGCCGGTGACGGGGTAGAGGGCGTACCGGAAGGACGCCCGCCCCTGTCGTTGACCATGGCCAGCGTCTCCTCCACGTCGAGTTCCTCGGCGTCCTGGTCGGTCATCCGGCGTCCGGCCCGGCGTCGGGCGTGTTCTCGTCCGCCCAGCGGAGGGCCAGGGCAGCGGCCTTGCGGGCGGCCTCGGCGACCGCCTCAGGGCCTCCCTCGGCGCGGGCCGCGGCGTACCCGACGAGGAACGTGGTCAGCGGCGCGGCGGGCCTGGCTACTCCGTGCGCGGCGTCGCGGGCGAGGTCGAGCAGGGCGCCCGTGTCGACATCGAGGTCGATACCCAGTTCGTCCTTGACTGCGGAAATCCATTCATCCAACACGTGCCCATGCTCCCTGATACGTTCCCGGGCGGCGGCGATGTCCTCCCAGGTGTCGCAGTCGAACGACGCGACGGGGTCGGCGATGCGGGTGAGTTCGAGCGCGCCGGTGAGCCGCCGCAGGGGCAGCCCGGCGAGACCGCCGTACTCGGCCGTGAGCGCGGTGAGTTCGCGCCGCAGGGCGGCGGCCCGGTACGCGGCGACGAGAGGCTGGTCACGGCCGTCGGGATCGGTGACCAGCACGCCCTCGCCACCATGCGCGCCCAGGGCGTCCACCAGCCGCCGTACCGTCGTCTCCTCCAGGAACGGCAGATCGGCGGAGAGCACGACGACGTACGGCGCGGTGGTGTGGTGGAGGCCGGCCTCCAGCGCGGCGAGCGGGCCGCCGCCGGGCGGGTCCTCGCGGGCCCACGTCACGGGCCGTGCGGTCGTACGGGGATCAGCCACGACCACCGTGGTACCGCCACCGGCGCACGCGGTCAGCACCCGGTCGAGCAGCGCCCGGCCGCCCACGCTCACCCCGGGCTTGTCCGCGCCGCCGAGCCGCCGGGCGGCGCCCCCGGCGAGTACGACGACGTCGTACGCGGTCCGCGTGGCGCCGTACGCGTCGGCGGCGGCACCGTACGCGTGGTCGGCGGCGCCGGTCTGCGGCCGGCCAGGAGGGTCGTAGGCGGTCACCCCCCGAGTATGCGTGCCACGGCGATCACAGGGAACGCAGGAGCACCGCCGGCTGTTCGACGCAGTCCGCCACGTACCGCAGGAAACCGCCCGCCGTGCCGCCGTCGCACACCCGGTGATCGAAGGTGAGCGAGAGCTGCACGACCTGCCGCACCGCCAGTTCGTCCTGGTGGACCCAGGGCTTGGGGACGATGCGGCCGACGCCGAGCATGGCGGCCTCGGGGTGGTTGATGATCGGCGTGGAGCCGTCGACGCCGAACACGCCGTAGTTGTTCAGGGTGAAGGTCCCGCCGGTGAGTTCGGCGGGGGTGAGGGTCCCGGCGCGCGCCGTCTCGGTCAGCCGCGCGAACTCGGCGGTGAGCGACTCCGCGTCCCGCTCGTGCGCGTCCCGGACGACGGGGACGACGAGCCCCCTCTCGGTCTGCGCGGCGAAGCCGAGGTGCACCCGGTCGAGGCGGACGATCTCCCGGGCCTCCATGTCGACGGTGGAGTTGAGCTCGGGGAAACGGGCGAGGGCCGCGGTGCAGATCCGCGCCAGCAGGGCGAGCAGCGAGATCCTGGGCCCGTCCGTGGAGTTCATGGCGGCGCGCGCCTTCATCAGCTCCGTCGCGTCCGCGTCCACCCAGCAGGTCGCCTCGGGGATCTCGCGGCGGCTGCGGGAGAGCTTGTCGGCGACGGCCCCGCGCACGCCGCGCAGGGGGATACGGGTGCCGGTGCCGGCACTCTCCGCGCGCGGGGGCGCCGAGAGAGCGCTCCGGGCCGGCGCTGCCGGCATTGCCGGCGTCTCCGTCGGCGGAGCGGAGGTGGCCGCCGCCCGCAGTGCGTACTCCACGTCTGCCCGCAGGATCAGTCTCTCGGGCCCGGAACCGGCCAGTTCCCGCAGGTCCAGCCCGTTGTCCCGGGCGAGCCGGCGCACGAGCGGTGAGATGACCGGGACGGGGCCGTCAGGGCGCTTCGAGGGCGTCGCGGGCGGTGCGGCCGGTGCGGCCGGTGCGGCCGACACGACCTCGGCGGCAGAAGGCGAGAGGGAAGAAGGCGAGAGGGAAGAAGGCGAGAGGGAAGAAGGCGCGGACGCAGCACGCCCCGCCCCACCCGGCACGGCTCCGCTCGCGGGCCGCACCCTCCTGCGCCGCGCCGGGGGCGCCCCCGTGCCGTACCCCACCAGCACGTTGCCGGAGCCCTGGTCGTCCCCGGCGGGCGCCCCCACGGCCACGGTCAGCAGTGGTGCCCCCACGGGCAGTTCCGTGCCCTCGTCGCCGAAGCGGGCGGTCACCACGCCCCCGTACGGGCACGGCACCTCGACCATGGCCTTGGCCGTCTCGACCTCCACGACCGGCTGGTCGACGGCGACGACGTCCCCGACCCGCACCAGCCAGCGGACGATCTCCGCCTCGGTCAGCCCCTCACCGAGGTCGGGCAGCCTGAACTCCAGCACCTGGGCCATCAGCTCTCCGCCTCCCACTGCAGGCGCCCCACGGCGTCCAGGACCCGGTCGACACCGGGCAGGTGGTGCCGCTCCAGCATCGGCGGCGGATACGGGATGTCGAACCCGGCGACCCGCAGCACCGGCGCCTCCAGGTGGTGGAAGCAGCGCTCCGTGACACGGGCCGCGATCTCGCCGCCCGGGCCGCCGTAGCCACCGGCCTCGTGGACGACCACGGCGCGCCCGGTGCGCCGTACCGACGCGGCCACCGTGTCGTCGTCGAAGGGCACCAGGGAGCGCAGGTCGACGACTTCGAGGTCCCAGCCCTCGGCCGTCGCCGCCTCGGCCGCCTCCAGACAGACGGGCACGGACGGGCCGTACGTGATCAGCGTGGCGCTGCCGCCCGGGCGCCGCACCACCGCGCGGCCGATGGGCTCGACGGCCTGTGGTTCCTCCGGGTTCCAGGAGTCCTTCGACCAGTACAGCCGCTTGGGCTCCAGGAAGACGACGGGGTCGTCGGACGCGATGGACGCGCGCAGCAGCCCGTATGCGTCGGCGACCGTCGCGGGCGTGACGACATGGAGCCCCGGAGTCGCCATGTAGTACGCCTCGGAGGAGTCGCTGTGGTGCTCGACGCCGCCGATGCCTCCCCCGTAGGGGACACGGATCGTGATCGGCAGCGGCATCGCGCCCCGCGTACGGTTGCGCATGCGCGCGACGTGGCTGATCAGCTGCTCGAACGCCGGGTAGGCGAACGCGTCGAACTGCATCTCCACGACCGGCCTGAGGCCGTACATCGCCATGCCGACGGCCGTCCCGAGGATGCCCGCCTCGGCGAGCGGCGTGTCCGTGCAGCGGTCCTCGCCGAACTCCTTGGCGAGGCCGTCGGTGACCCGGAAGACGCCACCCAGCGTGCCGACGTCCTCGCCCATGACGTGGACCGTGGGGTCGGCTGCCATGGCGTCCCTCATCGCGCGCGTGAGGGCCTGCGCCATGGTGGCGGGTTTGAGGGCGACGGTGGTCATCGGCCCGTTCCTTCCGCGTCCGCCGCGGCGTCGAGCTCGGCCGTCAACTGGGCTTGCTGCTCGCGCAGTTGCGGTGTGGGCTCGGCATACACATGGGCGAACAGGTCCATGGGGTCGAGCACCGGGTCCTGGTTCATGCGCTCGCGCAGGTCGGCCGCCATGGCCTCGGCGGCGTCGCGGGCGGCCCGGATGCCGTCGTCGTCGATGAGACCGCGCTCGGTCAACTCGTGCTCCAGGAGCGCGATCGGGTCGTGTGCGCGCCAGGTCTCGACCTCGGTGTCGGCGCGGTAGCGGGTGGCGTCGTCGGCGTTCGTGTGGGCGTCGATGCGGTACGTCACCGCCTCGACCAGCGTGGGACCGCCGCCCGCGCGCGCGTGGGCCACGGCGTCGCGGAGCACCTCGTGCACGGCCGCCGCGTCGTTGCCGTCGACCAGGCGGCCCGGCATCCCGTAGCCCACGGCCTTGTGGGCCAGCGACGGGGCAGCGGTCTGCTTGGCGAGCGGGACGGAGATCGCGAAGCCGTTGTTCTGGACGAGGAAGACGACCGGGGCCTGCCACACGGCGGCGAAGTTCAGCGCCTCGTGGAAGTCGCCCTCGCTGGTGCCGCCGTCACCGACCAGGGCGAGCGCGACCACGTCGTCCCCCTTGAGGCGGGCGGCGTGTGCGAGGCCCACGGCATGCGGGAGCTGGGTCGCCAGAGGGGTGCACAGGGGGGCCACGCGGTGCTCGTGGGGGTCGTACCCGGTGTGCCAGTCGCCGCGCAGCAGCGTGAGCGCCTGGACGGGGTCGAGGCCGCGCGCCACGGCGGCGAGGGTGTCCCGGTAGCTGGGGAACAGCCAGTCGCGCTCCTCGAGCACGAGGGCCGCGGCCACCTCACAGGCCTCCTGGCCGGTGCTGGCGGGGTAGACGGCGAGCCGGCCCTGCTTGGTGAGCGCCGTGGCCTGCGCGTTGTACCTGCGGCCGCGCACCAGCTCCGCGTAGAGCCGTCGCAGCAGCGCGGGATCGGCCTTGGCGGCCGCCTCGGTGCCCAGGACGCGGTACGGCAGCGCGTCGGGCAGCAGCGGCGCGGGGTCCGTGCGGGGCTGCCAGGCGGGCGGTGGTGTCGGCCGGTACGCGCCCCGCTGCTCCATGACCGTCATACGGCACCTCCTCGTGGGAGTGGCTCCGGGCACGCCACGGCTGTGACGGGCCTCACCTACCGATTGTTCGGTCGACGGCACATTTTGGCTACAGGCACCGTGAGGCTGTGGACAAACGGTTCTCCACAGCCTGAGATGTACGCAGTACGTCCATGGTAGAGAGGTGGGGAGACGTGGCACCTGAACAAATGGCCGAGCCGGAGGAGCACGGCCCCTCGTTGCCACCCCCTCGCCCGCTGGACGCCATTGATCAGGACATCCTGCGGATGCTTCAGGCGGACGGCCGCGCCTCGATACGTTCCGTAGCCGAACGGGTCCACGTCTCCCGCGCCAACGCCTACGCCCGTATCAACCGACTCCTCGAGGACGGCGTGATACGCGGCTTCGGGGCGCGCGTGAACCACGAGCGCGCCGGCCAGGGCACCTCGGCCTACATCACCCTCAAGATCGTGCAGAACTCCTGGCGCACGGTCCGGGAACAGCTCAGAGAGCTGCCCGGTGCCTCCCACATCGCCCTGGTGGGTGGAGACTTCGACGTCCTGCTGCTGGTGCACACCCCGGACAACCGCGCCCTGCGCGAGCTGGTGCTCACCCGCCTCCAGGCCATCCCGGAGGTCCTCAGCTCGCGGACGCTGCTGGTGTTCGAGGAGGAGGACCTGGAACCGCAGGGCTGACCCAGAGGCCCGTCGGCAGCCCTCTGGTACCGCCGACAGCAGCCCTCTAGTCCTTGCGCAGCCCTGCGAACACCAACTGCACCACCGCGTCGGCCACTTCCCGCTCGCCCATGCCCCGCCCGTCCGGGCGGTACCACTCCACCACCGAGTTGATCATCCCGAAGACGAGCCGGGTGGCCAGCCGGACCTCTATGTCGCCGCGCACGTCCCCGTCGGCGGCCGCCGCCTTGAGCAGCTCGGCGACCCGGTGGTCGAAGTCGCGGCGCCGCTCCAGGGCCCACCGTTCCGTGTCCGTGTTGCCGCGCACGCGCAGCAGCAGCGTCACGTACGGCAGTTCGGCGGTGAGCACCTCGACCATGCGCCGTACGACGTACTCCAGGCGCTCCACGGCACGCCCCTCGCGCGCGTGCTCCTCGTCGAGGATCGTGAAGAGGCCGTCGAGCGCCCGGCTGACGGCACGCCGCAGCAGCTCCTCCTTGCCCGCGACGTGGTGGTATATCGACGACTTGGAGATACCGGCCGCCTTGGAGAGGTGCTCCATGGAGGTGCCGTCGTAGCCGCGTTCGTTGAAGACCCGGACGGCGACGGAGAGCAGCGTGTCCGGGGTGTACGTGTCGCGCTTGGCCGTGGTCATGAGGTGGTGCCCTCCCGCTTGTCGGAGGCGTACGCGTGGCGGTAGAGCGCGAGGGACGGCGCGTAGCGGCCCGACGGGTCGCGCAGGTGCAGGTCGTCGAGGACGGAGTACGCCCAGTTGCGGCCGAGCCTGCGGCTCCATTCGAAGGGCCCCAGGGGGTAGTTGACGCCGAGGCGCATCGCCGTGTCGATGTCCTCCTCGGTGGCCACACCCTTGGCGACGGCGTCGTGCGCGAGGTCGACGACGCGGGCCACCGTACGGGCGACGATCATGCCGGGCACGTCCCCGATGACGCTGACGTCCTTGCCGAGCGCCTGGAAGAGCCCGATGGCCTCGGAGAGGGTCCCCGGCGAGGTGTCCTGGGAGGCGGACAGGGCGATGCGGGTGGCCTTGCGATAGTCGAGCGCCAGGTCGAAGTACACGACGTCCCGGAACTCCACGGAGGTCTGGCCGTCCGCGAGGACCAGCTGGCCGCCGCTCGGCAGGATGAACCGGGTGCCGTGGTCCTCCTCGTCCTCACGGACGGGGATGCCCGCCTCACGGACCAGCGCGAGCAGCTCGGACGCGGGGCCCAGGTCGCCCTCGGCGACGACGTACGCGGGCGCCTGGGCCTTCTCCGCGGTGTGCGGCTCGGGGCGCTCGGCGTCGTCCCCGTAGTCGTACCAGCCGTGTCCGCTCTTGCGGCCGTGCCGGCCCGACTCGACGAGCCGCCGCTGGGCCAGCGAGGGGGCGAAGCGCACGTCCTGGAAGAAGGCCTGCCACACGGAGTGTGTGACGGACTCGTTGACGTCCTGCCCGATCAGGTCGGTCAGTTCGAAGGCGCCCATCCTGAAGCCGCCGCACTCGCGCAGGACCGCGTCGATGGTGGCGGGGTCGGCGGCCTGGGCCTCGTAGACCGCGAAGGCCTCGGCGTAGAAGGGCCGTGCGATGCGGTTGACGATGAAGCCGGGCGTGTCCGCGCAGGCCACCGGCGTCTTGCCCCACGCGCGGGCCATCTCGTACGCGCGCGTGGCCGACGTGACGTCGGTGGCGAACCCGGAGACGACCTCCACCAGCGGCAGCAGGGGCGCCGGGTTGAAGAAGTGCAGGCCCACGAAGCGGCCTGCGTTGCGCAGGGCTCCGCCGATGGCCGTGACGGACAGGGACGAGGTGTTGGTGGCGAGCAGGCAGTCCTCGTCGACGACGTCCTCCAGCGCGCGGAACAGCTCCTGCTTGACGTCGAGCCGTTCGAGCACCGCCTCGACGACGAGCGAGCAGTCCGCGAGTTCGGCGAGGCTCTCCGCCGGGAGCAGCCTGCCCCGTGCGGCGTCCCGGTCGGCTGCGGTGAGCCGCTCCTTCTCGACGAGCCGGTCGAGGCGGGCGCCGATCGCCGCCGCCGCGTCCCGGGCCCGCCCGGGGACGGCGTCGTACAGCCGCACGGAGTGGCCCGCGACCAAGGCGACCTGGGCTATGCCCTGGCCCATGGTGCCGGTACCGACGACGGCCACGGGGCTGCTGAGGTCGAGTGCTGTCATGTGCGCGATCCTCCCGCACGGGGTTGTCCACAGATGCGGCGGTCCCCCTTGTCCCGACCGATCGTTCGGTTACTCTAACTCTGTCAGCACGTTTCTGCCCAGGTGTCCGCCTGTTTCTGCCCAGGTCAGAGCTCAACGAAGAGTTCTTGAGACGAGGAGTTGGTCCCGCATGGCCGCCGAACTGACCGCGCACGAGCTGATCGCCAAGCACCGGCCCACCCTCGACCAGGCGCTGGAAGCGATCCGCACGCGCGCGTACTGGTCCCCGCACCCCGAGCACCCGAAGGCCTACGGCGAGAACGGCAGCCTGAGCGCCGAAGAGGGCAAGGCCGCCTTCGAGGCCCTCCTGGGCGACCGCGTGACCATCGACCAGCCCGGCACGGACGACTGGGTGGGCGGCGAGCTGTCCCCCTTCGGCATCGAGCTGGGCGTCACGTACCCGCACGCGGACATCGACGTACTGCTGCCCGCCATGAAGGCCGGGCAGCGCGCGTGGCGCGACGCGGGCGCGGAGGCGCGCGCCATGGTGTGCCTGGAGATCCTCAAGCGGATCAGCGACCGCACCCACGAGTTCGCGCACGCGGTCATGCACACATCCGGACAGGCCTTCATGATGGCGTTCCAGGCGGGCGGCCCGCACGCCCAGGACCGCGGCCTGGAGGCGGTGGCGTACGCGTACGCGGAGCAGGTCCGTACCCCCGACGCCGCGGAGTGGACCAAGCCCCAGGGCAAACGTGACCCGCTCGCCCTGGACAAGCGGTTCACCCCGGTCCCGCGCGGCATCGCGCTCCTGATCGGCTGCAACACCTTCCCGACGTGGAACGGCTACCCGGGCCTGTTCGCGTCCCTGGCCACCGGTAACGCGGTCCTGGTCAAGCCCCACCCGCGCGCGGTCCTGCCGCTCGCGCTCACCGTGCAGGTCGCCCGCGAGGTCCTCGCCGAGGCGGGCTTCGACGCCAACCTGGTGGCGCTCGCCGCCGAGCGCCCCGGCGAGGGCATCGCCAAGACCCTGGCCGTGCGCCCGGAGATCCGGATCATCGACTACACGGGCTCCACGGCCTTCGGCGACTGGCTGGAGGCCAACGCCCGCCAGGCGCAGGTCTACACGGAGAAGGCCGGCGTCAACACGGTGATCGTGGAGTCCACCGACAACTACAAGGGGATGCTCGCCAACCTGGCCTTCTCCCTGTCCCTGTACAGCGGCCAGATGTGCACGACCCCGCAGAACCTGCTGATCCCCCGCGACGGCATCACCACGGACGCAGGTCCCAAGTCGTACGACGAGGTGGTCGCCGACCTCGCGAAGTCCGTCGGAGGCCTCCTGGGCGACGACGCGCGCGCGAACGCCCTCCTCGGGGCCATCGTGAACCCGGACGTGCAGGCTCGCCTGGAGGCCGCCTCCGGGCTCGGCGAAGTCGCCCTCGCCTCACGCGAGGTCGCCAACCCGGAGTTCCCGAAGGCGACGGTCCGCACCCCGGTCATCGTCAAGCTCGACGGCGCACGGAAGTACTGGGAGGGCGCCGACGACGAGACCGCCTACCTCAGCGAGTGCTTCGGCCCGGTCTCCTTCGCGGTGGCCGTCGACTCGGCGGCGGACGCGGTGCAGCTGCTGCGGCGGACCGTCGGCGAGAAGGGCGCGATGACGGTCGGCGCGTACACCACCTCGGACGAGGTCGCCGCGTCGATCGAGGAGGCCTGTCTGGAGGAGTGCGCCCAGCTGTCCCTCAACCTCACCGGCGGGGTGTACGTCAACCAGACGGCCGCCTTCTCGGACTTCCACGGCTCGGGCGGCAACCCGGCGGCCAACGCGGCGCTGTGCGACGGAGCGTTCGTCGCCAACCGCTTCCGGGTCGTAGAGGTACGCCGGGAGGCCTAGGAACCGGGGGCGTTTCCTGAGTCGGCCGGCGCGCCCCCGGTGGCGCTCCAGTGGAACAGCGTCATGGCCACACTGGTCGCGAGGTTGTAGCTGGAGACCTGGGGGCGCATCGGCAGGGACACCAGGTGATCGGCGCGGGCCCGCAGGGCGGCGGACAGACCGCTGCGCTCCGAGCCGAAGGCGAGCACGGCGTCGTCGGGGAGCTTGACCCCGCGGATGTCGTCGCCCTCCGGGTCCAGCGCGAACACCGGGCCGGGCGGCAGTTCCTCCACCTCCAGCCGCTCCACGGCGGTGGCGAAGTGCAGTCCGGCCCCACCGCGGACGACCGTGGGGTGCCAGGGGTCGAGGGTGCCGGTGGTGACCACCCCCGCAGCCCCGAATCCCGCCGCGAGACGGATCACCGCTCCGGCGTTGCCGAGGTTGCGCGGATTGTCGAGGACGACGACCGGAGCGGTGCGGTGGCTGTGGGCCAGCGCCCGCAGATTGGCCGCCCGCGACGGTCGTACGGCCAGGGCGGCCACCTCGGTGGGATGCGGGCGTGCGACGAGGGTCGCGTAGGCCGCCTCGGGGACCTCGGCCAGGAGGGCGTCGAGGATGTCCCGCACGTCGGGAGCCAGCTCGTCGGCGAGCGCCAGCGCGGCGTGCCGGTCCGTCGTGACGGCCACCGGGACCTCGGCCCGGAAACGGACCGCGTGCTTGAGGGCGTGGAAACCGTCGAGCAGGACGGAGGTGTCGGCGAGCCGCCGCCACACACGTACCGGATCGTCCATGGCACGGACCGGATCGTTCATGCCGTGAAGCCTACGTGCGGCTCCTCGGCCGTCTCCGGGGCGCCGGGCCGCTGCCTGCCCGGGCGCGGCGACACACTGTCGTGTCCCGGAAGCAGCCTGCCCCGCAGGCGCTGGCCCCGCAGCAGTCTGTCCGGCAGCAGTCTCCCCCGCGCGCGTGCCGCCCCGTCGCCCAGGCGCCGCAGGAAGGAGGTCGGCAGGAACACGGAGTCTGCGGCGATCATCGCGAGGGAGAAGAACGGCAGCCCCAGGACTACGGCGATCACGGCGTGCTCGGTGATCATCAGCGCCAGCAGGACGTTCTTGACGCGCCGGTTGAAGAGCGTGAACGGGAAGGCGACCTGCACGATGACCGTCCCGTACGTCACCAGCATCACCAGCGTGCCGTTCGCCGCCAGCAGGTCGGACAGGGCGGGCCACGGGGAGAAGTAGTCCAGGTGGAGCGGGTAGTACACCGCGGTGCCGTCCTGCCAGCGCGAGCCCTGGATCTTGTACCAGCCGGCGGTCGCGTAGATCAGGCACGCCTCGGCCATGATCACGAGCAGGGCCGCGTTGTGCGTGAGGTTGGCCACGAGGTCGAGCAGGACGCGGGGCTGCCCGGTGCCCGCGTGGCGTCCGACGGCCCACCACAGGGCCTGCGCGGCCCACAGGCCCCAGAAGAACGTCAGCCAGCCACCCAGCAACCCACCTTCGATCTTGCCGACGGCCGTGGCCGCCGCCAGCAGGAGCCCGAGCACACCCCACAGGGCGGGCCCCACCCGGTCCGGACGTATCCACTCTCCACGCGCGCGTGCCTCCCGCACGAGCCTCGCCCTGCGCGCGTCCAGGGACCACACCACTCCGCAGCGGGTGAAGACGAGGTAGATCGCCATCAGGTGGATGACGTTGTCGCCGCCGTCCCCCATGAAGATGCTGCGGTTCTGCAGCGACAGGACGCCCACCATGAAGAGCACGCTCATGGTGCGGGTACGCCAGCCCAGAAGCAGCAGAACGCCGGAGAGCACGGCCACGGCGTAGACGATCTCGAACCACACCTGACTGTCGGACCACATCAGGACCGTGAAGGCGTGGTTGCCCGCGATGAGCTGCTGGGCGAGGTCCCAGCTCCACGGCGCGTCGGGCCCGTACATCTCCCGCCGGTGCGGGAACTCGCGCAGCAGGAACAGCAGCCAGGTGGCGGAGAACCCGATGCGCACGACAGCGGTCTGGTACGGGCCCAGCGCCGCGTCCGTGATCCGGGTGATGCCGCGTCCGATCGCGGCGGCGGTCCGGCTCATCACGCGCCCGCCTCCGTCCGGTCCCGTTCACTGACCTTCCACCAGGGCAGCTCGCGGACGATGGGCTTGTCGGAGACCTGCTCCCCGCTCCACTCCGGCGGCGGCACGTTGGTGGTGCGGGAGCGTACCTGCACGCTGTGGACGCGACCGCCGGGCCCGGCCGCGTTCTCGCGTTCGAGGCGCAGCACGACGATCCGGCGCAGATAACGCTCGGCCAGATCGCCGCGCTGGCCCGCGGGCCGGTTCTCGTTGTCGTGCGAGGCGACGTAGAAATCCCAGGCCCGGCGCAGTTCGTTCTGGCGGGTGTGGCTCGGCAGGAGGCTGCCGTCGATCGCGGCACCGTCCAGCGCGGACAGGTCGTACCAGCCGGTGGTGACGATGCTCCCGTCCGCGGCACGGATCTCGGCGCGCACCTGCACCGAGATGTTCTGCTGCAGCGGGTTGGGCGCGAACAGCTTCCAGTTCTGCTCGAACTCCGGGTAGACCCACTCGTCGATCGCCCGGCCGTGCTTCTTGGTGACCGTGTTCGAGGGCGCCACGTGCAGGAACACCATCCCGAGGTGCACACAGGCGGCCACCGCGACGACGGCCAGCGCGAGGGCGGCGACGATCTGGTAGGGGAGGGACAGCATGGTTATGCCGACGCGTTCGGGGGGCTCGACGGGGGCGCCGTCCGTGCCGGTGCCGACGCTCACGGTGCCGGTGCTCACGGTGCCGATGCCACTGTGGATTTCGCTGCCGCCGACGGGAACGTGTTCGGGCTCCACCGGGCCGCCCTGCGCCGGGATGGCGGGGGCGGTGGCGGTGGCGGGCCGGGCACCGGTGTCAGAGCCTGAGGCCGAGGCAGGGCCCGAAGCGGAGGCAGGGCCCGAAGCGGAGGCAGGGCCCGAAGCGGAGGCAGGGCCCGAAGCGGAGGCAGGATCCGACGCGGCGGCAGGATCCGACGCGATGCCTGCGTCAGATGCGATGGCAGGATCCGAAGCGAGGCCTGCGTCAGACACGGCGGCAGCGTCCGGGGCGGGATCGTCGGGCGCGTTCGGCCCGTGCGGGGCGTTCGAGCCCTCGTCGTACGCGTCCATTCCGCCCCGATTCCCGATGTTCCGGTCCTCTTGCCCGTCTCCCGGTCCGTTGTCGTCCCGCCTGGCCGAGAGCGTGCTCCCTCGACCGGCCACGGGCGCCGCACCGCGGTGTTCGCAACCGGAACGGTACTCAGGCCGACCCGCCCGGCGCAGCCACACCGGTCACAGCGGTCGCATCAGCACACCAGTCATACCGGCGGCCATGAGTTATCCACAGCGGTTGACACCTTACGGGGGCTCGACCCACCATTGAACCGAGCGGACCGAACGATCGGTCGGGAGCGAGTGGAAGGTCGAGGGGACCGATGGCGACAGCAGCGCACCGGATTGCCCGGACGCCGGAGGAGGGCGACCCGGCGGACGAGACCGCACTCGCGGTGGCGGCGTACGAGGCGGCGTTCGACGCGGCAGTGGCGGCAGACGAGCGCATCGAGCCGCGGGACTGGATGCCCGACGCCTACCGCGCCACTCTCGTCCGGCAGATCGCCCAGCACGCCCACTCCGAGATCATCGGCATGCAGCCGGAGGCCAACTGGATCACGCGGGCACCCTCCCTGCGCCGCAAGGCGATCCTCATGGCCAAGGTCCAGGACGAGGCCGGCCACGGGCTGTATCTGTACAGCGCGGCGGAGACCCTCGGCACCAGCCGCGACGAGCTGCTCGACAAGCTGCACAACGGCCGCCAGAAGTACTCATCGATCTTCAACTACCCGACGCTCACCTGGGCGGACGTCGGCGCCATCGGCTGGCTGGTGGACGGCGCCGCGATCACCAACCAGGTGCCGCTCTGCCGCTGCTCCTACGGGCCGTACGCACGCGCGATGGTCCGCATCTGCAAGGAGGAGTCCTTCCACCAGCGCCAGGGGTACGAGCTGCTGCTGGCCCTCAGCCACGGCACCCCCGAACAGCACGAGATGGCGCAGGACGCGGTGAACCGCTGGTGGTGGCCGTCCCTGATGATGTTCGGTCCGCCCGACGACGAGTCGCAGCACTCCGCGCAGTCGATGACCTGGAAGATCAAGCGCCATTCGAACGACGAGCTGCGCCAGCGCTTCGTGGACATCTGCGTTCCCCAGGCCGAGTCCCTCGGCCTCACGCTCCCCGACCCGGACCTGAGGTGGAACGAGGAGCGGGGGCACCACGACTTCGGCGAGATCGACTGGACGGAGTTCCGCGAGGTCCTCAAGGGCAACGGCCCGTGCAACGAACAGCGGATCACCCAGCGCAGACGAGCCCACGACGAGGGCGCCTGGGTACGGGAAGCGGCCGCGGCGTACGCCGAGAAGCACACGGCCAAGGACGGGGAGGCGGCGGCATGACCACCAGTGACTGGCCTCTGTGGGAGGTCTTCGTCCGCTCGCGGCGCGGGCTCTCGCACACCCACGCCGGCAGCCTGCACGCCCCGGACGCCGAGCTGGCCCTGCGCAACGCACGCGACCTGTACACCCGGCGCGGCGAGGGCGTCTCCATCTGGGTCGTCCCCTCCACCGCCATCACGGCCTCGTCGCCGGACGAGAAGGACCCGTTCTTCGAACCGGCCGCCGACAAGCCGTACCGACACCCGACGTTCTACGAGATCCCGGAGGGGGTGAAGCACCTGTGACGGAGACGACGAAGAGGCCAAAGACCCCGGAAGCGGCCAACGCACCGGCCAACGCACTGGCCGGGGGACCGACCGACAGACCGACCGAGAGACGTCAGGCCCGCCGACCGGTCCCCCGCACCGCGGCCCTGGCCCTCGGCGACGACGCGCTGGTGCTCTCGCACCGTCTGGGGGAGTGGGCGGGCCACGCCCCGGTCCTGGAGGAGGAAGTGGCCCTCGCCAACATCGCGCTGGATCTGCTGGGCCAGGCCAGGGTGCTGCTGTCGATGGCCGGGGACGAGGACGAGCTGGCCTTTCTGCGCGAGGAGCGCGCCTTCCGCAATCTGCAGCTCGTCGAACAGCCCAACGGCGACTTCGCGCACACGATCGTCCGCCAGCTGTACTTCTCCACCTACCAGCGGCTCCTCTACGCGCAGTTGGCCGCCGGGGACGGGGAGTTCGCCGGGCTGGCCGCCAAGGCGGTCAAGGAGGTGTCCTACCACCAGGACCACGCCGAGCAGTGGACCCTGCGGCTCGGCGATGGCACCCCCGCCAGCCACGAGCGGATGCATGGGGCCTGCCAGGCGCTGTGGCGGTTCACCGGCGAGATGTTCCAGCCGGTGACGGGCCTCGACGTCGACTGGGACGAGATCCGGGCCGCCTGGCTGGAATCCGTTTCCACCGTCCTGCGCCGCGCGACGCTGGACGTTCCCGAAGGGCCGCAGTCGGGTGGCTGGAGCGCGGGCGCCGGACGGCAGGGCCTGCATACCGAGCCCTTCGGTCGGATGCTCGCCGAGATGCAGCATCTGCACCGCAGTCATCCGGGGGCGTCATGGTGACCTCGCCGACGCCCGCGCCCTCCCTCGAGGCGGAGTTGCTCAGACTGGCCGGCTCCGTGCCCGACCCCGAGCTGCCCGTGCTCACCCTGGAGGAGCTGGGCGTGGTGCGCGCGGTCCACGTCCTCTCGGCGGACTCGGTCGAGGTCGAGCTGACCCCGACGTACACGGGCTGCCCGGCCGTCGAGGCGATGTCCCTCGACATAGAACGGGTGCTGCACGAGCACGGCATCCGGGAGGTGTCCGTCCACACGGTGCTCACCCCGCCCTGGTCCACGGACGACATCTCGCCCGAAGGCCGCCGCAAGCTGCGTGAGTTCGGGATAGCGCCCCCACGGACGGGCCGGGCCCCCGGACCGGTCCCGCTGGCCTTCGGCCCCACCCGCACGACCACGCTGGACGCAGATACACGAGGCACGGATACGCGGAGCCCGGATACGCGAGGCACGGGTACACGGGGAACGGATACGCCGGACCGGGACCCCGTGCGCTGCCCGCACTGCGGTTCGGCCGACACGGAGCTGCTGAGCCGTTTCTCGTCCACCGCGTGCAAGGCGCTGCGGCGCTGTCTGGACTGTCGTGAACCGTTCGACCACTTCAAGGAGTTGTGATGGCCCGCTTCCACACACTCCGGGTGACGGCGGTCGACCGGCTGACCGACGACTCCGTGGCCCTCACCTTCGCCGTGCCGCCGGAGCTCCGCTCGGAGTACCGGCACTCTCCAGGCCAGCATCTCGCCCTGCGCCGCAGGGTCGACGGTACGGAGATCCGCCGTACGTACTCGATCTGCTCCCCGGCCCCGGCACCCGGCACCGACGGTCCCCGGACACTGCGGGTAGGGGTGCGGCTGGTCGAGGGCGGCGCCTTCTCCGCCTACGCGCTGAAGGAGATCATCGCGGGCGACGAGGTGGAGGTCATGACACCGGCGGGCCGCTTCACGCTGGAGCCCGCGCCCGGACAGTACGCGGCGATCGTCGGCGGCAGCGGCATCACCCCGGTGCTGTCGATCGTGACGACGCTGCTGGCACGGGAGCCCAAGGCGCGGTTCTGCCTCATACGCGGCGACAGGACGTCGGCCTCGACGATGTTCCTGGAGGAGGTCGCCGACCTCAAGGACCGGTTCCCCGAGCGGTTCCAGCTGGTGACGGTGCTCTCCCGGGAGGAGCAGCAGGCGGGGCTGCCGTCCGGGCGACTCGACCAGGAGCGGCTGCAGGGGCTGCTGCCGGCACTGCTGCCGGTGGAAAGGGTGGCGGGGTGGTTCCTGTGCGGGCCGTTCGGCCTGGTGCAGGGGGCGGAGCGGGCACTGCGCGGGCTCGCGGTGGAGCGGGCCCGGATCCACGAGGAGATCTTCCACGTGGACGCCGGAGCCGCACCGGTCTCCGTCTCGCCGACCCCCGCGCACAGTTCGGTGACCGTCCGGCTCGACGGCCGTGGCGGGACCTGGCCGGTGCGGGACGGAGAATCGCTGCTGGAGACCGTGCTGCGCAACCGCCCCGACGCGCCCTACGCCTGCAAGGGCGGCGTGTGCGGAACCTGCCGGGCCTTCCTGGTGGCGGGCGAAGTGCGGATGGACCGCAACTTCGCGCTGGAGCCGGAGGAGACCGAGGCCGGATACGTGCTCGCGTGCCAGTCCCATCCGGCGACGGAGAAGGTGGAGCTGGACTTCGACCGCTGAGCGAGGGCCGTTGCCTGAACGGTCCCTGGACATTCCCTTCTTCTAGAACCTGTTCTATCTTGACGCCCCGTCAGGCATGGGCGCGTGGGTCAGGGCGCGGGTTCGATCGTCGGACGGCGTCGTGCGGAATTCGTCGGTCGGCGGCGTGCGGAAGGGGACAGGACCGTGGATTTCACCTTCACCGAGGAGCAGCAGGCGGCGGTCGAGGCGGCGAAGGCGGTGTTCGCCGGGGTCGCTCCGGACGGGGTGCCCAGCCCGGCGCTCACTCCGGGTGCCGTGGCCGACGACTTCGACCGCGCGTTGTGGGCGAAGCTCGCCGGCGCGGACCTGCTGAGCCTGCTGCTGGAGCCGGAGTACGGCGGGGCGGGGCTGGACAGCGTCGCGCTGTGCCTGGTGCTGCGCGAGTCGGCGAAGGTGCTGGCACGAGTGCCGTTGCTGGAGAGCACGGCCGCCGCGGTGGCCGTACAGGCGCACGGGAGCGAGGAGTTGAAGGCCGGGCTGCTGGCGCGGGCGGGCCGCGGCGAGACGGTGCTGACCGTCGCGGCGAACGGCCGGACCGGCCACGACCCGGCCGAGCTCGCCGTGACCGCGCGACGCGAGGGCGACGGGACCTGGGTCCTGGAGGGAGTGCAGACGGCGGTGCCCTGGGCGCACAACGCCGACTTCGTCCTCGTCCCGGCCCATACCCCGGCGGACGGACGCACCGTGCTCGCGCTCGTGCCCCGGGTGCACGAGGGAGTCGTGCTCTCGGAGCAGGTCTCGACGTCGGGTGAGCGGCTCGGCGAGCTGTGCCTGGAGTCCGTGAGGCTCTCCGCGCGGGACGTCCTCGACGCCGACGGGGCGTGGGAGTGGCTGCGTGCGCTGCTGGCCACCGGGACGTGCGCGCTGGCGCTCGGTCTGGGCGAGGGCGTGCTCGGCATGACGAGCGACTACACGGGGAAGCGGGAGCAGTTCGGGTTCCCGATCGCCACGTTCCAGGCCGTCGCGGTGCAGGCGGCGGACCGCTACATCGACCTGCGCGCGATGGAGGCGACACTGTGGCAGGCGGCGTGGCGCGTCGGTTCGGGGGCGGGGGGCGCACTGCCGTTGGCCGGGGACGTGGCCGTGGCCAAGATCTGGGCGTCGGAGGGCGTTCGCCGGGTCGTGCAGACGGCACAGCACCTGCACGGCGGCTTCGGCGCCGACACCGACTACCCGCTCCACCGGTACCACGCCTGGGCCAAGCAGCTGGAGTTGTCCCTCGGCCCGGCGGCGGCCCACGAGGAGACCCTGGGCGACCTGCTGGCGACGCACCCTCTCGGATGACGCCGCCCCTGTTCCCCGCCCGGCCTGACCCGGCCCGGCCTGGCCTGGCCTGCCTGGTGACCCGGCCCGGCCTGGCCTGGCCTGGCCTGCCTGGTGCCCCGGGCCGGCCCCGACCTGAACTCCCCGGCCTGTGACTACAGCACGAAGCCGGGCTGTCCCTTGGCGTCGACGACCGCACGTCCGCTGGCCGCCCAGATCTGCATGCCGCCGTCGACGTTCACGGCGTCGATGCCCTGCTGGACCAGGTACATCGTGACCTGGGCCGAGCGTCCGCCGCTGCGGCAGATCACATGGACGGGCCCGTCCTGCGGTGCCGCCTCGGTGAACTCGCCGTAACGGGCCACGAACTCGCTGATGGGAATGTGCAGCGCTCCCTCGGCGTGACCCGCCTGCCACTCGTCGTCCTCACGGACGTCCAGCAGAAAGTCACCGTCCGCGAGGCCCGCGACCTCGACCGTGGGCACACCAGCTCCGAAATGCATGGACCCGACGCTACCCGACCGACGAGGAAGACGGTGCGGCCGAGCGGACCGACCACAACGACGTCGGTGTTGGCCAGCGCACCCGCGTAGCCCGCGCCCGAGGGCCCGAAGGCCCGAAGGCCCGAAGGCCCGAAGGCCCGAAGGCCCGAAGGCCCGAAGGCCCGAAGGCCCGAAGGCCCGTAGCTCCGGCTAGCCGAGCAGCCCGGTCAGTTCCGCCTCACGTTCGGCGACCTGGGCGAGGAGCTGTTCGGCGATCTCGTCGAGCAGGCGGTCGGGGTCGTCCGGCGCCAGGCGCAGCATCGCACCGATCGCACCCTCCTCCAGCTCCCGGGCGACCAGGCTGAGCATCTCCTTGCGCTGGGCGAGCCATTCGAGGCGCGCGTAGAGCTCCTCGCTGCGGCTCGGCCTGCGCTCCTCGGGGACGGGACCCGCGTCCCACTCCTCGGAGAGCTCCCGCAGCAGCGTCTCGTCGCCCCGGCCGTACGCCGCGTTGACCCGGGCGATGAACTCGTCGCGCCGCTTGCGCTCGCTGTCGTCCTGCGCCAGGTCGGGGTGGGCCTTGCGGACGAGTTCGCGGTAGAGCTTGCGGGCCTCCTCGCTGGGGCGCACTCGCTCCGGGGGACGTACCGGCTGGTCCGTGAGCATCGCCGCCGCTTCCGGGAACAGCCCGTCCGAGTCCATCCAGCCGTGGAACAGCTCCTCGACCCCGGGCATGGGCATGACCCTCGCGCGGGCTTCCTGAGCGGCGCGGATGTCCTCCGGGGCACCGGTGCGGGCGGCCCGCGCCTCGGCGATCTGCGCGTCCAGCTCGTCGAGCCGCGCGTACATCGGTCCGAGCTTCTGGTGGTGCAGCCGCGAGAAGTTCTCCACCTCGACCCGGAAGGTCTCGACGGCGATCTCGTACTCGATCAACGCCTGCTCGGCCGCGCGCACGGCCCGCTCCAGCCGCTCCTCAGGCCGCGCGGCCCCGCCGGACTCGTCGGGGCCGCTCGCCTCGGCCTCGCCGGACTCGCCCGCAGTCGTGCCTGAGCCGCCCTGGTCATCCGCGATCGCCTCGGAAGGCGCATCGGAAGGCGCATCGGAAATCGCCTCGGAGATCGTCTCGGAGCCGCCGGAGTGATCGCCGGAGCCCACGCCGTCCGTGGACGCGGTCTGCCCCTCGCCGGAGCGGTCACCGCTCTCCCCGTACTGATCGGCTGCGTCGACCGGTTCCCCGGCCCCCTCGGCAGCACCGGACGGCACCTCAGCGGGCGCTGCCGCCTGCTCCTGCGGGCGGCCTCCTGCTTGGGGCACGGACTGGGACTGATCGGCTTCCGGGCTCGTCACCCGACCAGCGTAGGCCACGGCCCGACGCCCCACCGAGGATCACCGCCCCGCCCAGCCCCGGAGACAGGCCCCGGAGACAGGGCCCGGAGGCAAGGCCTGGAGGCAGGCCCCGCCCACACCCTCAGCCCCGCCATGCCCCGCCGTGCGCCGCCGGTCCCGTCACACTCCCGGTTCCGCCTCGATCCGCCCGGCCCTGACAGCAGCCACCAACGAGGTGTGGTCGGCTTCCGTACGGTCCGCGTACGTGACCGCGAACGACGCGATGGCCTCGTCCAGCTCCTCGCTCTTGCCGCAGTAACCGGCGAGGAGCCGCGGGTCGGCGGTGTGGGTGTGGGCGCGGGCCAGAAGGGCGCCCGTCATGCGGGCGTAGTCGTCTATCTGGTCGGCGGCGAGGGCCGCCGGGTCGACGCTGCCCTTGCGGTTGCGGAACTGCCGTACCTGGAAGGGCCGTCCGTCGACCGAGGTCCAGCCGAGCAGGATGTCGCTGACGACCTGCATCCGCTTCTGTCCGAGAACCACCCGGCGGCCTTCGTGGGGCGCCTCCGGGGCCTCGAAGCCGGCCGTCGCCAGATGCGGCAACAGCGCCGAGGGACGGGCCTCCTTGACCTGGAGGACCAGCGGCTCGCCCCGGTGGTCCAGCAGGAGGACGACGTAGGAGCGGGTGCCCACACTGCCCGTACCGACCACGCGGAAGGCGACGTCGTGCGCCGCGTACCGGGCAAGGAGCGGCAGGCGGTCCTCGGACAGCGTCGTCAGGTACTCCTCCAGGGACGCCACCACCGCCGCGGCCTCCTGGTCCGGCACACTGCGCAGCACGGGCGCGGCGTCCACGAACCGACGACTGCCGTCCTCCAGCACCTGCGTGGACTTCGCCGCGAACCGCCCGCTCGTGTTCGCCCGCGCCTTCTCCGACACCCGCTCCAGCGTGCCGAGCAGGTCGTGGGCGTCTGTGTGGGAGACCAGTTCCTCGTCCGCGATGGCGTTCCACGCGTCCAGCACCGGAAGCTTGGCCAGCAGGCGCACGGTGCGGCGGTACGCACCCACCGTGTCGTGCGCCGCCTTGCGGCACTTGTCCTCGTCGGCGCCCGCCTCCCGGCCCGCGAGGACGAGCGAGGTGGCGAGTCGCTTGAGGTCCCACTCCCAGGGGCCGTGCACGGTCTCGTCGAAGTCGTTCAGGTCGATGACCAGTCCGCCGCGCGCGTCCGCGTACAGGCCGAAGTTCGCCGCGTGCGCGTCACCGCAGATCTGGGCGCCGATACCGGTGACGGGCGTGCGCGCGAGGTCGTACGCCATGAGGCCGGCCGATCCGCGCAGGAACGCGAAGGGAGTCGCGGCCATCCTGCCGACCCGTATCGGTGTGAGCTCGGGGAGCCGGCCGTGGTTGGACTCCTCGACCGTGGCCGCCGCGTCCGGCCGGCCGGCGTCGAGGGTCAGCTCCGCGTGCGCGCCGCGCCGCACCCGCGCGCGCAGCGCCTTCCCCTCGTCCTTGGGCGAGCCGCCCTCCACGGGCCACCGCGCGAAACCACGCACCCAGGGCACCCTCGCCCCGGCAGCCGCCTGTGCCTGAGGCACCGCACCGACCTCGGTCATTCCGACCGCCTCCCCCGCGCACGAACATCAACTCGGGACGACCGTACAACCACCGGCAGAAACGCGTCAGACCCTGTGGACAACTCCACAGCTGTGGACAAACGGTGGGCAGGCAGAGCCCCGGGGCCGGGCCCCGCCCCGGGCCCTCAGCAGCCTCCCTTGCGCAGCGCGCCCTCCGGCAGATGCGTCGCCGCCCACCCTTTGAGCTCCTTGAGCGCCGGTTCCAGCGCGGCCCCTGCCTCGGTGAGCCGGTACGTCACCCGCAGCGGCGGCCCTTCGTCCACCTCGCGCACGACCAGCCCGGCCGAGCCGAGTTCCGTGAGGCGGTCGGAGAGCATGCGCTCGCTGATGCCCGGGATCGCCCGGCGCAGGTCGGAGAAGTGCGCGGGGTGCGGCATCAGCACGGACACGATCGGTCCGGTCCAGCGCTTTCCGAGCACTTGGAAGACACGGGTGATGCCGTCGTCGACCCGTCGGCACGCCTCGGGGCCGTGCTCCTCCTGCTGCTCCGCCATGGGTCCAGGGTACTGGCCCTCCTCAAGCAGATGAAAAAAAGTAAGTAGCTATGTTATTCATAGTCGAGTACAAAAGTGCAGTAGCGCTGGGCAGCGCAGCGCAGCACACCACCACAGACTTCAGAGACATTGGAGAACCCCATGGCCACCCTTCTGCACCTGGACTCCTCCGTGTTCCCCGTCGGCGCCTCCGCGTCCCGCACCGTGGCGGACACCTTCCGCAGGACATGGCAGGAGCAGCACCCGGAGGGCACGGTGATCTACCGCGACCTCTCCGTGGATCCGGTCCCGCACATCTCGGCCGACTCGTTCACCGCCGGCTTCGCCGATCCGGCCGCGCACACACCTGAGCAGGCGGCGGCCTTCGCCGAGCGCGTCCGGCTCATCGAGGAGCTGGAGAGCGCGGACGCGGTCCTGATCGGCGCCCCCATGTACAACTTCGCGATCCCCTCGACCCTCAAGGCGTGGCTGGACAACGTGATCCTCATGGGCCGCACGGCCCGCGCCGAGAACTCGAAGATCAAGGGCACCCCGGCCACGGTCATCGCCAGCCGCGGCGGCTCCTACGCGCCGGGCACCCCGCGCGAGCCGTACGAGTACGTGCAGAACTACCTGGAGGCCGTCCTCAAGGACACGCTCGAACTGGACGTCGACTTCATCGTCCCCGAGTTGACGTTGGCCGCGTCCAACCCCGAGATGGCCGAACTGATCCCGCTCGCAGAGGCCTCCCGCGCCCAGGCCCTGGAAGAAGCCACCGTCAAGGCCAAGACCCTCGCGGAGCGCCTGGCGGCGTAACCCGCACCCGGTTACCCGCACCCGGTTACCCGCACCCGCCCCCCCCCGGGCCGCGAGGCGACCCGGTCAGAGAAACGCGCACCGCACAAACGCAGGGCCCTGACCGTGAGGTTTGTCACGGCCAGGGCCCTGACGCACGACGGCTCGGACCGTGCGATGCCTCACACCTCAAACACCCCACACCTCGAACAGCACACACAACGAGAAACGGGCCCCCACCAGGACTTTCGTCTCTGGTGAAGACCCGTTCCATCGGTTCTTCGCTGTGCGCGAGGGGGGAGTTGAACCCCCACGCCCTTGCGGGCACTGGAACCTGAATCCAGCGCGTCTGCCTATTCCGCCACCCGCGCATTGGGTGTGTCCTCGGGCTCCTGCTCCTTGCGGCGCCGGCGCCTTCCGACATCCAGAACATTAGCACGCTGGATGCGGTGGGTTCACATCACTTGTCCAGGCCCCCGCATGGCCGGATTCCCGGCCACCACCAAGGCGAATCCCCGCCCCACGTCAGGGCGGCGACGCCCGCCCTCGCCTCCCACCGCACACCGCTCCCGCCTCCCTCTCCCCACAATCCCGCACCGCCCCGCGCCCCGCATCGCCCTGAGCGCCGACCGTGCGTCCGTGTGCAGCGCCACACATCTACGCGTGTATCAACGTGTCCCGGTTCACGTATCAACCTCGTACCGGTCCTGGCCATCTCCCCACGAGGCGGACAGGGTCGACAGCCAGGTGCGGGACACTGGTCACGCACCCCCTCTACGATCCTTGGCAGAAACCACGGCGGGAGTACGGCAGGAAGAGTTCGAAGGGGTGCTCCAGAGGGAATCCGGCAGAGGACTTCAGTGGGCGTCGACACCCGTCGACCGGGCCGACAGGGGGAACCAGCCGATTTCCCGGCGCGTGGATACGATCAGTAAGCAGTACGGACGCAGGATGCAGGACGGCAACGACGGAGGAGGTGCCCCATGGGAGTCCTGAAGAAGTTCGAGCAACGCCTCGAAGGTCTGGTCAACGGCACCTTCGCCAAGGTGTTCAAGTCCGAGGTCCAGCCGGTCGAGATCGCCGGCGCGCTCCAGCGGGAGTGCGACAACAACGCGACCATCTGGAACCGCGACAGGACCGTCGTCCCCAACGACTTCATCGTGGAGCTGAGCACGCCGGACTACGAGCGCCTCAGCCCCTACTCCGGCCAGCTCGGCGACGAGCTCGCCGGCATGGTGCGGGACTACGCCAAGCAGCAGCGCTACACCTTCATGGGCCCCATCAAGGTCCACCTGGAGAAGGCAGACGACCTCGACACCGGCCTGTACCGGGTGCGCAGTCGTACGCTCGCCTCCTCCAGCAGCCAGCAGGCCCCCGCGTCCGCCCCCGCCGGCGGACGTCCCGGAGCGGGCGGCGGAGGTGGCGGTGGCGGCCAAGGCGGCTACGGCTACCCGCCGGCCGCCGCGCCCGCGGGCGCTCCCCCCATGCCGTCCGCGCCGCCGCCCGGCGGCCGCACCGGCGCCGCACCCTACGGCCAGCGGCCCGCCCCCTCGGCGGGCGGACGCACACGCCACTGGATCGAGATCAACGGCACCCGCCATCAGATCTCCCGCGCGACGCTGGTGCTGGGCCGCAGCACCGAAGCCGACGTGCGGATCGACGACCCCGGCGTGTCCCGCCGGCACTGCGAGATCCGGACCGGAACGCCCTCGACGATCCAGGATCTCGGGTCCACCAACGGCATCGTGGTGGACGGGCAGCACACCACCCGCGCTACGCTCCGCGACGGCTCGCGGATCGTCGTGGGCAGCACCACCATCATTTACCGGCAAGCCGAAGGGTGAAGCGGGGGCAATGTCAGAGCTGACCCTCACGGTCATGCGGCTGGGTTTCCTGGCCGTACTGTGGCTGTTCGTGATCGTGGCCGTGCAGGTCATCCGCAGCGACCTGTTCGGTACGCGCGTCACCCAGCGCGGGTCCAGGCGTGAGAGCGCGCGGCCGCAGCAGGCCGCGCGCCAGGCACCCCCGCAGCAGCGCGGCCAGCAGTCCGCCGCCAGCGGCGGCGGTGGCCGCCAGCGCCGCGGCGCCCCCACCAAGCTCGTCGTGTCCGAGGGCACCCTCACGGGCACGACGGTCGCTCTGCAGGGGCAGACCATCACCCTGGGCCGCGCCCACGACAGCACGATCGTGCTGGACGACGACTACGCCTCCAGCAGGCATGCCAGGATCTACCCGGACCGTGACGGCCAGTGGATCGTCGAGGACCTCGGCTCCACCAACGGCACGTACCTCGACCGGAACCGACTGACGACTCCCACGCCGATTCCGCTGGGCGCGCCGATCCGCATCGGCAAAACCGTCATCGAGCTGCGGAAGTAGTACGACAATGAGCGAGCGGAGCGAGCACGCAACGGCGGCCCACACTCCGGGCCCCGGCGCGCTCCCGACCGGAGGGTGGGCACCGTGCGGATGTACCCGGAGCCGACGGGCGAGGTGCGCATGAGTCTGTCACTGCGCTTCGCCGCCGGATCGCACAAAGGCATGATCCGCGAGGGCAACGAGGACTCGGGTTACGCGGGACCGCGCCTGCTCGCGATCGCCGACGGCATGGGCGGCCAGGCCGCCGGTGAGGTGGCCTCCTCCGAGGTGATCTCCACCATCGTCGCCCTCGACGACGACATCCCCGGCTCCGACATCCTCACCTCGCTGGGCACCGCCGTGCAGCGCGCCAACGACCAGCTGCGCGCCATGGTCGAGGAGGACCCCCAGCTCGAGGGCATGGGCACCACCCTGACCGCCCTGCTGTGGACCGGACAGCGCCTCGGCCTCGTCCACGTCGGCGACTCCCGCGCCTACCTCCTCCGGGACGGCGTCCTCACCCAGATCACGCAGGACCACACCTGGGTGCAGCGCCTCGTCGACGAGGGCCGCATCACCGAAGAGGAAGCCACCACCCACCCGCAGCGCTCCCTGCTGATGCGCGCGCTGGGCAGCGGCGACCACGTCGAGCCCGACCTCTCCATCCGCGAGGTCCGCGCCGGCGACCGCTACCTGATCTGCTCCGACGGCCTCAGCGGCGTCGTGTCCCACCAGACGATGGAGGACACCCTCGCCAGCTACCAGGGCCCGCAGGAGACCGTGCAGGAACTGATCCAGCTCGCCCTGCGCGGCGGCGGCCCCGACAACATCACGGTCATCGTGGCCGACGTCCTCGACATCGACGCCGGCGACACCCTCGCCGCCCAGCTCACCGACACCCCCGTCGTGGTGGGCGCGGTCGCCGAGAACCAGAACCAGCTGCACGACAACGGCGCCATGCAGACCCCGGCCGGCCGCGCCGCCAGCCTGGGCCGCCAGGTACCCGGACAGGGCGGCGGCGAGTTCGGCCCGCCCGGCTCCGGCGACACCACCGACTACGCCCCCTCCGACAGCTTCGGCTCCTACTCGGACGACGACTTCGTCAAGCCGCGCAAGAAGCGCAAGTGGCTGAAGAGATCGTTCTACTCGCTGCTCGCCCTCGCCGTGATCGGCGGCGGCGGCTACGGCGGCTACCGGTGGACGCAGACCCAGTACTACGTCGGCGCCAACGAGAGCCACGTCGCGCTCTACCGCGGCATCAGCCAGGACCTGGCCTGGGTCTCGCTCTCGAAGGTCGAGAAGGACCACCCCGAGATCGAACTCAAGTACCTGCCGCCGTACCAGCAGAACCAGGTCAAGGCCACCATCGCCGAAGGCGGCCTGAAGGACGCCCAGACGAAGCTCGACGAGCTCGCCACCCAGGCGTCCGCGTGCAAGAAGGACGCTGAGCGCCGCGAGGCCGAGAGCCGTAATAACTCAAAGACGGGCGAGGGCGAGGCCGGAGGGGTCACGGGAACCACTCGGTCCTCCCTCACGTCAAAGGCATCACCGTCGCCGACGTCGAAGCCATCGGGGTCAGCGACGCCATCACCCACACCGACACCCACACCCGGCCCCAGCCTCTCCGAGGAGGAGCAGAAGCTGGTCTCGCTGTGCGGGAAGCAGTAGGCAAGCCGTGAGGGGCCTCGTCACAAGATGAGCAGTACTACCAACTCACCGACGCACCACACGTCCACGATCGGCGCCATCGGCGCACCGAGCCGCCGCAACACCGAGCTCGCGCTACTGGTGTTCGCCGTGGTCATCCCGGTGTTCGCCTACGCCAACGTGGGCCTCGCCATCAACGACGAGGTCCCGGCCGGCCTGCTCGGATACGGGCTCGGGCTCGGCGCGCTGGCGGGCGTGGGTCACCTGGTCGTCAGAAAGTTCGCGGCCTACGCGGACCCGCTGCTGCTGCCACTGGCCACACTGCTCAACGGGCTCGGGCTGGTGCTCATCTGGCGGCTGGACCAGTCGGAGCGGCTGCAACAGCTGGCCAAGAACGTCTACGGGGTCTTCACCCCGTCCGCCCCGAAACAGCTGATGTTCGCGGCCGCCGGTCTCGCGCTGTTCGTCGCGGTGCTCGTCTTCCTCAAGGACCACCGCATCCTGCAGCGCTACACCTACATCTCGATGGCCGTCGCCATCGTGCTGCTGCTCCTGCCACTGGTACCCGGCCTCGGAGCCAACACCTTCGGCGCCAAGATCTGGATCAGGATCCCCGGCGCGGGCACGATCCAGCCCGGAGAGTTCGCGAAGATCATCATCGTGGTCTTCTTCTCCGGCTACCTCATGGTGAAGCGCGACGCGCTGGCACTGGCCAGCCGCCGCTTCATGGGCCTCTACCTCCCCCGCGGCCGCGACCTCGGCCCGATCATCACCATCTGGGTCGTCAGCCTGCTCATCCTCGTCTTCGAGAACGACCTCGGTTCGTCGCTGCTGTTCTTCGGCATGTTCGTGATCATGCTGTACGTCGCCACCGAGCGCACCAGCTGGATCGTGATCGGCCTGCTGATGTCCGCCGCCGGCGCCGTCGGAGTGACCTCGTTCGCCGGCCACGTCCAGGCCCGTGTCAACGCCTGGCTCGACCCCTGGAGCTGCTACCAGGACTCCGACGCCTGCAACCAGATCGGCCAGTCGATCATGGCCTTCGGGTCCGGCGGCGTCATGGGCACCGGACTCGGCCAGGGCAACTCCGACCTCATCGGCTTCGCCGCCAACTCCGACTTCATCTTCTCCACCGTCGGTGAGGAACTGGGCCTGGCCGGCGTCATGGCCTTCCTCCTGCTGTACGGCCTGATCATCGAGCGCGGCGTACGCACCGCGCTGGCCGCCCGCGACCCCTTCGGCAAGCTCTTCGCGATCGGCCTGTCCGGCGCCTTCGCCCTGCAGGTCTTCGTCGTCGCAGGCGGCGTCATGGGCCTGATCCCCCTGACCGGTATGACCATGCCGTGGCTCGCAGCCGGTGGTTCCTCCGTGATCGCGAACTGGGGGCTGATCGGCATCCTGATCCGCATCAGTGACACGGCCCGCCGCCCTGCGCCCGCTCCCGCCGCCAACCCCGACGCCGAGATGACCCAGGTGGTCCGACCGTGAACAAGCCTCTGCGCCGCATCGCGCTCTTCTGCGGGCTCCTCGTCCTCGCACTGCTCATCCGCGACAACTGGATCCAGTACGTCAACGCGGACTCCTTGCAGACCCGCGAGGAGAACCGCCGCGTCTCCATCGAGCGCTACGCCACCCCCCGCGGCAACATCATCGTCGACGGCAAGGCCATCACCGGATCCGTCGCCACCGAGGGAACCGACTTCAAGTACAAGCGCACCTGGAAGAACGGCGAGATGTGGGCGCCCGTCACCGGGTACGCCTCCCAGGCCGTCGGCGCCACCCAGCTGGAGAACCTCGAGGACGGCATCCTCACCGGCAACGACGACCGGCTCTTCTTCCGCAACACCCTCGACATGGTCACGGGCAAGAAGAAGGAGGGCGGCAGCGTCGTCACCACCCTCAACGCCGCCGCGCAGAAGGCGGCCTTCGAGGGGCTGGGCGACAAGAAGGGCGCCGTCGCCGCGATCGACCCGTCCACCGGCGCGATCCTCGCCCTCGCCTCCACCCCGTCGTACGACCCCAGCTCCTTCGCCGGCGTCAGCTCGAAGGACGGCGAGACCTTCCAGAAGCTGGAGAAGAACAAAGACAAGCCGATGCTGAACCGGGCGCTGCGCGAGACGTACCCGCCCGGCTCGACCTTCAAGGTGGTCACCGCGGCCGCCGCGCTGGAGAACGGCGTGGTCAACGGCATCGACGAGCGCACCGACACCCCGGACCCGTACCCGCTGCCCGACTCCACGACCCCCCTCACCAACGAGCACGGCGACTGCGAGAACGCCACCCTGCGCGACGCGCTCGAGGTCTCCTGCAACACCGTCTTCGCCAACCTCAGTGACAAGGTCGGCAACGAGAAGATGATCGAGCAGGCCGACAAGTTCGGCTTCAACGAGTCCGAGCTCGACATTCCCGTCCGCGCCGCCGAGAGCGTCTACCCCAAGGACAACCGGCCGCAGAACGCCATGGACGGCATCGGACAGGCCTCCAACCGCGCCACCCCGCTGCAGATGGCCATGGTCTCCTCCGCGATCGCCAACGACGGCAAGCTGATGAAGCCGTACATGGTGGACCAGCTGCGCGCCTCCAACCTCGACGTCATCGAGACGCACGAGCCGGAGGAGCTCTCACAGGCCGTCTCCGGGGACACCGCGCAGGAGCTGCAGGCCATGATGGAGACCGTCGTCAAGTCCGGTACCGGCACCAAGGCACAGATCCCCGGCGTCACCGTCGGCGGCAAGACCGGTACCGCCCAGCACGGCCTCAACAACAGCGAGAAGCCGTACGCGTGGTTCATCTCATACGCCAAGACCAGCGACGGCAGCTCGCCCGTCGCCGTGGCCGTCGTCGTCGAGGACGGCAGCGCCAACCGTGACGACATCACGGGTGGTGGTCTCGCCGGTCCCATCGCAAAGAACGTGATGAAGGCAGTGATCGACAGCAAGAAGTGACCCCTGTCACGTCGCCTTCGCAACAGTGCACGTTGCGATACCGGTCCTGTATCGAGTGACGCGACCCACCAGGTCACGCAGAGCGAGCCGGGTACCGTATGCCCGGACAGCACACCGCCGGACCACACGTGGGTGCGGTCGGGACCGACGGAGAGGGCTGGTAGGAAGCTATGGAAGAGCCGCGTCGCCTCGGCGGCCGGTACGAGCTGGGCCAGGTGCTCGGTCGTGGTGGCATGGCAGAGGTCTACCTCGCACATGACACCCGCCTCGGCCGCACCGTGGCGGTGAAGACGCTGCGAGCGGACCTCGCGCGCGACCCCACCTTCCAGGCCCGGTTCCGCCGGGAGGCCCAGTCGGCCGCCTCGCTCAACCACCCCGCGATCGTCGCGGTCTACGACACGGGCGAGGACTACATCGACGGGGTCTCGATCCCGTACATCGTCATGGAGTACGTCGACGGCTCCACGCTCCGTGAGCTTCTCCACAGCGGCCGCAAACTGCTGCCGGAGCGCTCCATGGAGATGACCATCGGCATCCTCCAGGGCCTGGAGTACGCCCACCGCAACGGCATCGTCCACCGCGACATCAAACCGGCCAACGTCATGCTGACGCGCACCGGTCAGGTCAAGGTGATGGACTTCGGCATCGCCCGCGCCATGGGCGACTCCGGCATGACGATGACCCAGACCGCGGCCGTCATCGGCACCGCCCAGTACCTGTCGCCGGAACAGGCCAAGGGCGAGCAGGTCGACGCCAGATCCGACCTGTACTCCACCGGCTGTCTGCTCTACGAGCTGCTGACGGTCCGCCCGCCGTTCGTGGGCGACTCCCCGGTCGCCGTGGCCTACCAGCACGTACGGGAAGAAGCCCAGCCCCCGTCGGTCTTCGACCCCGAGATCACGCCCGAGATGGACGCGATCGTACTGAAGGCCCTGGTCAAGGACCCGGACTACCGCTACCAGTCCGCCGACGAGATGCGCGCCGACATCGAGGCCTGCCTCGACGGCCAGCCCGTCGCGGCCACCGCGGCCATGGGCTCCGTCGGCTACGGCGCCTACCCGGACGACCAGCCGACGACGGCCCTGCGCGCCACGGACGCGGGCGCCACCACGATGATGCCGCCGATGAACCCGGACGACGGCGGCTTCGGCTACGACGACCGCCAGGGCCGGCGCCGCCCGAAGAAGAACAACACCTCGACGGTCCTGCTGGTCGTCGCGGGCGTCCTGGTCCTCGTCGGCGCGATACTGATCGGCAAGTGGGCCTTCAGCGGCCAAGCGAGCGATGACACTGTCACCGTGCCGAGCTTCGTGAGCCGTACGCAGAACGAGGCCAAGCGCATGGCCAGCAATGTCGATCTTAAGCTCTCCATCACGAAGAAGGCCTGCGAAGACCAGCAGAGGGGCAACGTCTGCACCCAGGACCCGGGCCCCAATGCCAAGGTGAACAAGGGCGACACGATCAACCTGGTCGTGTCGACGGGTGCGCCCAAGGTGGCCGTGCCCAGCGTCATCGGTGAAGACGTCGACGATGCCCGCAGGACGCTCGAGAGCGACAAGTACCAGTTCAAGGTCGAGACGAAGGCGAAGGAGTCCCCGGAGGACCCGGGCCAGGTCCTGGAGCAGGACCCGACCTCCGGCACGGAGCGCGAGAAGGGCTCCACCATCACCCTCACCATCGCCAAGGAAGAGGCCAAGTCCACGGTCCCCGACGTCACCGGTCAGACCTGTGACGCCGCCAAGCAGCAGATGGAGCAGAACGACCTCACGGGCACCTGCACCGAGGTCGAGACCCAGGACGACAACCTGGTCGGCAAGGTCATCGCGACATCCCCGGCGGCCAACACGCAGGTCGACAAGAACTCCACGGTGACCATCCAGATCGGCAAGAAGGCCGAACAGGAGACGGTGGAGGTGCCGAACGTGACCGGCCAGCGCCTGAAGGACGCCAAGAAGGCCCTGGAGGACGCGGGCCTGTCGGTGAACATCCAGGGTTCCCAGAACGACGACGCCATCGTCATCGCCCAGAACCCCGGCGCCGACAACGAGGTGCCCCAGGGCACCGCGGTGACCGTCCAGGCCCTGGACCAGGGCGGCAACAACGGAGGCAACAACGGCGGAGGCGGCTTCTTCGGAGGCGGAACGGGCTGACCCACCTCCAGGCCAAGAGGGCCCTCGGCACCGCGTGAGCGCGGTACCGAGGGCCCTTGCGTCGTTGTCACACCGATCACACCCGACCGACCCGACATTCAGTACGAGATCCGCCCGTATCTTCGCCCACTCCATGCTCGTTGGAGGCATGGGGTGGGGAATCACGTCTTCGCCCCGTCACCGAAAGCCTCTACGCACGTAGACCAGCAGAGGGGATGGGCCCGTGTTCAACGAAGCGGCTCTACTGGAGTCGAAGGCCCTGCGCGAGAGCGTGGTGGACCGGACGGACGTGCTCGACAAGGTCAAAGCACTCTCGCTCCTACCGGACGGCCTGCACGTGACCACCGCGATGGTGGCCACGTACTTCGAAGTCGCCGAGCGCGCCATCAACAGCCTGCTGCAACGGCACCGAGGCGAGCTCGAGGTGAACGGCCTGCACGTCCTGCGAGGCTCTGAGCTGCAGGAATTTAAGAGCTTCAACCTGAAGCTCTATCCGGAGCGTTATCCACAACCCCGCTCCAGCCTCGCCCTCTGGCCCCGCCGAGCGGTCCACACCGACGCCACCTCACTCGATGACCGTATCGACCAACGCATCACCCACATCCTCGGCAGAACCGTCGTCCCGATGTTCAACGCCCTGATCGAGACATCGGGCGAGCACCGCCGCGAACTCAT
>NZ_JBEYXP010000045.1:0-107690 GCF_040704615.1 Streptomyces sp. NPDC046862
GACCGCAAACCACCAGCCCCGTCACCGCCCAAGCCGCGATCCGAAACAGAACACGACTCAAGTGGTGGCGGGAGAACTCAAAACCGGCTCACTAGGACGCCGTGGCCGCCGCGGCGATCCGGTCCAGGCGCTCCTGCTGCGTCTTCGTGAGGGAGCGGACGACGAGGATGGCGGCCACGGCCGCGCCGATGACGGCCGCGTCGGCCAGCAGCAGTTGCCAGACGTCCGCGTAGGCGCGCCCGATGACGTCGTCCGTGTCGTCGGCGTAGATCAGGCCGACCCCGCCGACCATCCCGGCCAGCCACAGCCCCCACCACCAGTTCACGACGCTCGGCAGCCGCTCACCCGGGGCGCTCGCCCGGTGGACGTCCACGAGGAGACCGCGGGGCACCCAGAGGTTCATGATGGGCACGACCCAGCCCGCGTACACCCAGATCCAGGAGTAGCGGGGGCGTTCTCCCGAGAAGGCGCGGGCGTTGTCCCGGACCTGCCATATCCAGGAAATGAACGTGATCGCGCAGAGCAGCGTGACGGCGGAGCCCAGGCCGTCGACGATGTGGTAGCCGTCCTCCAGCGAGGTCGGCAGGCGGTGCTGCCCGCCGCCCTGGTCCAGCGGCCCGGACGCCGGCATCCCCGCCACGGCGAGTCGTATGTGCCATACGGCCCGCACCACCCACGCGACGGCTGCCAGGGCGAGGGCCGCGACGGCGACGTGGGCGCTTCCGCGCACCGGGCGGAGCGGACGCTCGGGCTCGCGGTCGTTCGGCGGGTCAACTTTCATGTCCATGCCCTTAGTGACGAGGAATCGGCTCCTCCGGATGCAGGCTTTCCCGGATTCACACACTCGCGGAGCAGCCGAGGCGTCCGCGCGTGGCGACGAGCAGGATCAGGGCCCCCGTCGTGGCACTGAGCAGGAAGGCGTTGGACGTGGCCTCGCGGGACAGCCACGGGAACATGTCCGCCGCCGCGATGGAGAAGTAGTTGTTGACGCCGCAGTGCAGCAGCATCACCAGCGGCATGCTCCCGCCGGAGCGGTTGAACACCCAGGTCATCACGAAACTGAAGCCGATCGCGGTGACGACGAACTTCAGCACATGGGTCCCGGTCACGTCCGGGTAGCCGCCCCATTCGGTCAGGAACAGCGGCAAGTGCCAGACGCCCCACAGAGGGCCGACGATGACGGTGGCGGCCAGCGGGCCGTAGCGCTGCTGCAGCCGGGGCATGGCGAACTCGCGCCAGCCGGGCTCCTCGGCGAGACCGGTGGTGACCAACTGGATCAGCAGGCCGGGAAGGTACGCGGCCAGCACCATGGCGGGCGGCATCGCCGGCTCGCGGTCGCCCAGCGCGGTCGAGGCCATGATCAGCGCCGCGGGCACCGAGACCAGAACCACGGCGTACCAGCGCCAGTTGACGCGGAACTTGGTCATCCGGCTCCGCCAGGCCCGCAGTCCGGCCCGCCCCTCGGTGACCCCGGTGACCAGGAGCGCCGACGCGATCGGGCCGAGGTAGGCGCCGGGCAGAACGCCGAGAAGCTGGCTGCCGCCGGCACCCCCGGGAAAGGTGAAGTGCCACAGGCCCAGGCCGTTCCCGGACAGGATGTACGGCGTCCAGGCCGCCCAGCTCAGCAGGAAGGCCAGCGAGAAGAACCAGGTCACGGGGCGGCGGCGGATGCCGCCGCGCAGGCCGGTGGTGCGGTTCTCACGGACGTCACCGCCCTCGGTGGCCGGTCCGGTCCCGGTGCTGACGGGTGCTTGCGTGCTCACCGCGATGTCCCTTCGGAGGGGGCTGACGTGACGTGTTTCAGCACATCAGCCCCGCCTCCGGGGGTCATTGCCGTTCGTGCCCCAACGGGCGGTACAGCAGGCTGTACTTGGCGGGTCGTCACGCCCGGCGGCGGGCGTCCTCCAGGTACCGCAGGACGGCGGCCACCCGCCGGTCCACCTGGTCCGTCGGCGACAGGTCGAGCTTGGCGAAGATGCTGCGGATGTGCTTGTGCACCGCGCCGTCCGTCACGACGAGCCGCTCGGCGATCGCGCTGTTGCCCAGCCCCTCGGCCATCAGCGCGAGGACGTCCCGCTCGCGAGGGCTGAGGCGTTCCAGGCGGGTGTCCTGGTGGGAGCGCGTGAACAGCTGGGCGACGACCTCGGGGTCGATGGCGGTGCCGCCGGACGCCACCCGGTGCAGCGCGTCGAGGAACTCCTCCACCCGCCCGACCCGTTCCTTGAGCAGATAACCGAGGCCGTTCACACCGCCGGTGAGCAGCTCGGTGGCGAAGGACTGCTCGACGTACGCGGACAGCACGAGGACCGCCAGGTCGGGGCGGCGGCGCCGGGCCTCCACGGCCGCGCGGACGCCTTCGTCGGTGTGCGTCGGCGGCATCCGTACGTCGAGGATGGCGACGTCCGGCTTGTGGGTGTCGATGGCGTCCAGGATCCCGTCTGCGGTGCCCGCCGTGGCCACCACGTCGAGCCCCTCGGCGCGCAACAGCAGGGCGAGGCCCTCGCGCAGCAACGGGTCGTCCTCGGCTATCACGATCCGCAGGTCACGATCCACAGGGAAGGTCCACCTCGAGGGTTGTCGGCCCGCCGGCCGGGCTGGTCAAGCGGAGCGTACCGTCGTGCGCCGCCACGCGACGGCGGATCCCGGTGAGCCCGGAGCCGCCGTTCTCTCCCCCAGTGCCAATAGCCTGGGAGGTGCCCCCAGCTTCGCCCCGGCCGTCGTCCTCGACACGGAGGTGCAGCCGGCCGCCGCGGGCGCGGACCGTCACCGCGGCCTGCCCGGCGCCGCTGTGCTTGGCGATGTTCGTCAGCGCCTCGGCGACGACGAAGTAGGCGGTCGCCTCGACGGAGGCGGCGCACCGCTCGGGCGCCTCGACATCGGTCCGGCAGGGCACCGCGCACTCGGCGGCCAGCCCGGACAGCGCTCCGGCGAGCCCCCGGTCGGCCAGCACCGGGGGCAGGATGCTGCGCGAGACGGTGCGCAGTTCGGCCAGCGCCTGTTCGGCGGCGGACTGGGCGCGTTCGAGGAGTTCGTCGGCGCCCGCCGGGTCGCGGGCCACCTGGCGGCGGGCGGCGCCGAGCAGGACGGTGACCGTGACGAGCCGGTTCTGGGTGCCGTCGTGCAGTGAGCGCTCGATCCGGCGCAGCTCGGTGGCGTGGGCGTCCAGGGCGGCGGCGCGGGTGGAGGTCAACTCCGCGATGCGCAGGGAGAGATCGGTGTCGGGGCCGGCCGCGAGGAGCCGCCGCCCGGGCCCTGCCTGCAGCCGTGCCATGCCGGGGGTGAGCCCGAGGATGATGGCGATCCAGCCCACGCCGAGCAGGGACACGGCCAGGGCCTCCGGCCAGGACTGCGCGGTGCCGAAGCCCAGGGACGTGGCGGTCGCGTCCTCGGGCGCGAACGGCCACAGCAACGGGAAGACACTGTCCCGGACGGCGACGAGCGGCAGCAGCACCCCGATCAGGCCCAGCAGCAGGCCGAGCGTGGCGTGCCGGACCAGCCAGCGCAGCTCCCGCCGGGTGGTGGAGTCGACGAGGGCGGACCGCAGCCGCATGGGCGGTGGGTCCGGGGCGACGACCTCGGGACCGTAGCGGGCGAGCCGGGCGCGTTCCCGGCCGGCCAGGGCGTGCAGCGCGCCCAGCACGGCGGGCACCATCAGCAGCCCGACCCCGGCGAGGCTCGTCACGGCGGTGACGGCCAGCAAAGCCAGTACCAGCAGGGCGAGCAGGGCCGTACCGAGCCCGGACGCGAGCTGCCCGACCGCACCGCCCGCGGCACCCAGGGCCCGTACGACGACGTCCTTGAGGCCGGCGTCCGGCTCGCCGCCCCGGTTTTTGCCCCGCTCGTCGCCCCGCTCGTCGGCCGCGGTGTCCCGTATGGCCATGCGCCCTCCTCCCCTTGTTGGCGAACGACCTTATGCAGCACACGAGTTCGCTGTCAGTCGGGGAGCCCGGAAGTACAGCCTGCTGTACCTCGAACAGAGCGGACTGCGGGATCGGCCGAGGGGGGTCCCGATACATAGCGTCGGTGACCGACAGCGCGAGCGGCCCCCACGGGAGGAAGACCCCTATGACGACCACCGACCCCTACCGTCTGACCGGCGCCCCCGACGACAGCCCGAGCGGTGTCAGCCGCTCGGACGTCGTCCGCGCGCTGCTGTGGACCGTCCTGGTGATCAGTGTGGTCGCCAACACGGTGGCCTCGTACGGCGACGCCGGCCTCGGGGTCCACCTGGCCTGCGGCGGCGTCACCGCCCTCTGCGCCGGCACCCTCGTCGCACGCAAGCTGCGGGGACGGCGATGAGTACCTCCGTCGCGACCGCCACCGCGCGGAAGGCGCCCGCCATCGCGCTGGCGCGGCTCACCAAGACCTACGCGGGCGGCGTCCGCGCCCTCGACGACGTGTCACTGACCGTGGAGCACGGCACGTTCCTCGCGGTGATGGGCCCCTCGGGGTCCGGCAAGAGCACGCTGATGCACTGCGCCGCCGGGCTGGACTCCCCCACGTCGGGCAGCGTCCGCATCGACGGCCACGAGATCGCGGGTCTGAACGAGACGCGCCGTACCGAACTGCGCCGGGAGCGCGTCGGGTTCGTGTTCCAGGCGTACAACCTGATCCCGTCGCTCTCCGTCGAGGACAACATCACGCTGCCGCTGCGGCTGGCCGGCCGGAGCCCCGACCGGGACTGGCTGCGCACGCTGGTCGAGCGGGTCGGTCTCGCCGACCGGCTCGGCCACCGCCCGGCCGAGCTCTCCGGCGGCCAGCAGCAACGGGCCGCCGTGGTACGGGCGCTGGCGGCGAGACCCGCCGTCGTGTTCGCGGACGAGCCGACCGGCGCGCTGGACCTGCGCAGCGCTCACCAGGTCCTCGACCTGCTGCGCGACCTCGTGGACGAGCTGCGCCAGACGGTGGTGATGGTCACCCACGACCCGGCCGCCGCAGCGCGGGCGCACCGGGCGCTGGTGATGGCCGACGGCCGGGTGGTCGAGGCCCTGGACGCCCCGACAGCTCCTCAACTGGCCGACCGCCTCGTCGCGTTGGGGGAGCGCTAGACCATGCTGCATCTCGCCCTGCGCATGGCCGCGCACCGTGTCACCGCGCTGCTCGCCGTGGCCTGCGCGGTCCTCGGCGGCGCACTGATGATCACCGCCACGGGGGTGCTCGCGGAGTCCGGGCTGCGCTCCCAGCTGCCGCCCGGCCGGCTCGCCGGCGCGGACGTCGTGGTCGCGGCCGACCAGGAGTACCACCCGGCCGGGGACCTGCCGATCGCACTGCCCGAGCGTGCCGCGGTCCCGGCGGGACTCGTCGACCGGCTGTCCGGGCTGCCGGGCGTCACCGACGCGGTCGGCGACATCGGCTTCCCGGCCTCGCTCGTCGACGCGCGGGGACGGGTCGTCCCCGTGGCGGACGGGGACCCACGCGCCGCCGGGCACGGATGGTCCTCGACGAAGCTGCTCGATGCCCCGCGTGTCGACGGCCGCGAGCCGACCGGTTCCGGCGAGGTCGCCGTGGACCGCGCCACCGCCACCGCGGCCGGCATCCGCGCGGGCGACCGCGTCGAGGTCGTCGCGAACGGCAGGACCGCCACGGCCTACCGCGTCTCCGCGCTGGTCGACGCGCCGGGCGCGGGCGTCTACTTCGCCGACGCGACCGCCGCACGCCTCTCCGGCCACGAACGCCGTGCCGGCGCCGACGGCGGAGGACCACGCGCCGGAACCGTCGATCTGGTCGGCCTGCGGACCGAGCCCGGCACCGAGGAGTGGGTCGCCTCGGCGGTACGTCACCGGCTCGCGGGCACCGGACTGCGCGTCCTCACCGGCGCGGACCGCGGCGAGGCCGTGGCGCCCGGCGTCGGTTCGGCCCGTTCGCTGCTCGTGCTCCTCTCCGGTTCGCTCGCCGGGATCGTCCTGCTGATCACCGGGTTCGTCACGGCGGGCGCGCTGGGCGTGGCGGTCGCCGGGCAACGCCGTGACCTGGCGCTGATGCGCGCCGTCGGGGCGACCCCGAAGCAGATCCGCCGCCTGGCCGCCGCCCAGTCGACCCTCGTCGCGGCCGTGGCGGTCGTACCGGGCGTTGCCCTGGGCTATGCGCTGGCCGGGCAGTTCCGGGACGAACTCACGGACCGGGGCATCCTCCCTGCCGAACTCCCCCTGACCCTCAGCCCGTTGCCCGCGCTCGCCACACTCGTCCTCATGACGGCGGCCGTGCGGGTCTCGGCCCGGTGCGCGGCCTGGCGCACCTCCCGTATGCCGGCCACCGAGGCGGTCGCCGAGTCGCGCAGCGAGCCCCGCGAGCCGTCGAGGCTCCGCACCCGCGCCGGTCTGCTGCTGATCGTCGCCGCGACCGTCCTGTCGGCCGCACCGCTGCTGTCCCGCACGCTCATCGGCGCCTCCGCCACGTCCATCGCGGGCATCGTCGCCGCGATCGGACTGGCGCTGGCGGGCCCGGCCCTGGTGAAGGGCGCGGGCGACGCGGCCGTACGACGCCTGCGCCCCGGCGTCCCCGCCCCCACCTGGCTCGCCGTGTCCAACATCCGCGCGTACGCGCTACGGGTCACCGGAGTCGTCAGCCCGCTGGCCATGGCGGTCGTGTTCGTGCTGACGTACACCCTCGCGCAGACCACCGTGCTGGCCGCCACCTCGCAGGACACCCGCACGGGCACCCTCGCCCAGCACCGCGTGAGCGCGCCGGGCCTGGGCGGGCTGCCGCCGGACACGCTGTCCGCCGTGCGGGACGTGCCGGGCGTACGGGCGGCGGCGCCCGTCAGCACGACCACCGTGGTGTGGTCGTACAAGCAACTCGGCGACACGGTGAGCGAGTCGAGCTCCGCGATGATCCTGACGCCGGCCGCGGCGGACGTCGTCGACCTCGGCGTCCGCGACGGCGACCTGTCACGCCTCACCGGCGCCACGGTCGCCGTGAGCAGCGAGGTCGCCCGCTCGCGCGGAGCGGAGACCGGGCAGCGGGTGCGGCTGGTCCTCGGTGACGGCACGGAGGCCGACGCCCGGGTCGTCGCCGTCTACGACCGCGGCCTCGGCTTCGGCCCGGTGGTCCTCTCCCGCGACCTGTCCGCCGGGCACACCACGACGGACCTGGACCAGAGCGTCCTCGTCCGCACCGACGGCACCGCCGCCGCCAGGCGCGGCCTCACCGCGCTGGCCGCCGCCCGCCCCGGTCTGGCCCTGGAGGACACCGGCCCCGGCTCCGGTACGGGCGGCACGGGCACCCCGCCCGAGGTGTGGATCAACCTGGCCGTCATCGTCGTGCTGCTCGGCTACCTGCTGCTCTCCATCGCCAACAGGCTCGTCGCCGCCACCGCCCAGCGGCGGGCCGAGATCGCCGCCCTGCGCCTGGTCGGCACGACTCCGCGTCAGATCCGGGTGATGATGCGCCGGGAGGCCGCGGTGATCGCCGCCGCCGCGCTCACCACGGGCCTGCTGCTGTCCGCCGTCCCGCTCGCGCTGCTCGGCCAGGGCTTCCTCGGCCGCCCCTGGCCCGAGGGCCCCGCCTGGCTCCTGCCGGCCATCGCGGCCACGGTCGTCGTGACGGCGTTCCTCACCATCGACCTGCCCACCCGGCAGGCCCTGCGCACTCCTCCCGCCGAGGCCCTGCGCGCTCCGTGACCACGCCCGCTCAAGGCGAAACCCCCAGGCCGGCGGCCTGGGGGTTCCTGCTGTTCCTGCTGTTCCCACTTCCCGATCGAAACGGCGTGTGGCCGTTACGGGGCGTCGATCAGGTCGTGCGGCGGGACCTGCACGGTGCGGGCGCCCGGCGTACCGCCCAGGATCACCTTGCGGAGGGCGACGTTGTTGTCGAGGTTGGTCTCCTGCAGCCGCTTCTCCGGGTTGGCGATCACCTGGATGTAGTACGTGCCGTTCGGCAGGCCGGTGATGTCGAAGGACTGGCCCGGACGGTACTGGGTGTACGTGTCGCCGGAGCCGACGTCGAGGACCTCACGCACCGAGATCGAGTTCTGCTCACCGCAGGCGGTCGACAGATCGGTGTTGAACGGGTGCCAGTTGGCGTTCTTGACCGTGTAGTCGATGGCGTCGGTGTTGGCCAGGCAGAACGCCTCCTTGCCGCTGCGCACCTCCTCGGTCTGGTCCGCGCTCAGCAGCCGGTAGCTGGCGAAGTCCGTGAAGTGCCAGTGCTCGTGGCCCTTGCGCGGGTCCCACTCCATGGTGCCGCTGGGCTTGTACCCGACCTGCTTGCCGTCCGCGTCGTAGAAGTACTGGTAGGAGTCCATCAGGTCCTTGCCGGGGCTGCGGAAGCCGTCCACGACGAGGGGCGCGGGACCCGCGTTCCAGACGTTGGCGCTGAAGGCGAGGTAGTCCTTGCCCGGTACGTCGCCGTCCTCGCCGTCGGTGATGGCGATGTCCCAGGCGGGCAGGGACCGCAGGTCCGGCTTGGGCACGTCCGCGGGGACGCCCGCCCGGCCGGTGGGCCGCTTGGCATTGGGCTTGAGCGCGGGCGCGACGCGCGAGCCGTCGGTGTGCCCGCGCCCGTCGCCCAGGTGGCTCGCCGTGCCGCGGTCCTGAAGGGCGTGCGACAGGGCGCCCGGGGTGGGGGCGTCGGCGCCGCGGGGGCCGTAGTGGTGGGCGGCGCCACCGGCGGCCTGGGCGGAGGGCGCGCCGTGACCGGAACCGTGGCCGGCTCCGTGCTGGGCGGAGGACCGCTGGGGGGCCACGCCCACGCCGCCACCGCCCTCGTCGTCGTTCTGCCGCACCGTCACCTTGATGGTCGGCCGGTCGTCGGGGATGCCGAACAGATCGCGGTACTTCTTGGCCACCGAGACGTCGGCCGTGTACTCGCCCGCCGGCAGGTCCACCGGCTTGTCGTAGTCGACCGTGCTCGTGTTGGACGCCCAGCCGTTCTCGACACCCCACACGGAGCCCAGCGTCCACGGGTTGGTGGAGCAGCTCTCCGGGTAGTGCGCGGTCGCCGGGGCGTCCGGGCGTATCCGGCCCGCGGCGTTGTTCGGGCAGTAGGTGCCCTTGCTCTTCGTCACGACCTCGCCGGCCGCGTTCTTGATCGTCACGTTGAGGAAGCCGGACAGGCCGGTGAAGTCCTTCACCATGCCGGCGGGCAGCTTCTTCGTCTTCGTGGTCGTGCCGTCGCGCAGGATCTGCTTGGCGACGATCGGGTCCTTGTACGACTTGCGGGTCACCTTGAACTCGAACGGCGCGCCGTCGACCGTGAGGTACGTGCCGAGGTCCAGGAAGACCCCTTCGTCCCAGCGGTCGAGGGTCACGGAGTTCGACGCGGCGATCAGCTTGAGCTTCGGCGTCCCGGGCGTGCTCTGCGACGCCGCACCGGCCCCGGGAGCGGCCCCGGCGACAGCGGCGACGACGGTGAGCGCGGCTCCGGTGGAGAGCCCGGCACGCCGTAAGCGACTGCGGTGTTCCTGTCTGGTCATCGGTTCCTCGTCTGCGAGTGCCATGGTCAGTGGCATCGGACTGGACAACCCACAGCCGACCGACGGTGGGGCGCGCCCCACGCACCCCTGCGCCGGATCTGTGAGCAACCTGTGAGACTGCCGAAAAGAGGGGTTGGGTTGCCTGGTGAGGCGGGGAAAAGCAGGGGCGACGCACGTGACGCGTCCGGGCCGAACGTCCGGAACATCCCGTTCATCTGCCGTTCGGCGGGCGGCACATGGCCGAAAACCACGCTTCGCACCGTGAGAATCCGTGCAGGAGCACCACACAGCCTGCACACACACATTCGAATGTCTCGTTAGGGTTACAGGCCGCTCGATATCACGCGCGACCGTGACCAGGCCGCAGCCCGGCTGGGTCGACGGACTGTCAACCCAGGAAGACGACTGATGGACTACTGCTCCTCGTGCCGTCGACATCTCAATGGCGCCCTGGTGTGCCCCGGGTGCGGCGCCTACGCCCCGGACATCGCTCCGGTGACCTCGGGCGGCCGTACCGTCCCGGCCCGGACCACCGCGGCGCCGACGAGCGGCCCGGCAGACCCGGCCGGTCCGGCAGACCCGGCTGACGCGCCGGCGCCGTGGGAGCCCGCGAGGTCGCCCCACTCGTGGTTCGAGAGCCGCCCTCACGAAGCCGCGGCACTCGGCGCCAGCGCGCAGGCCGCCGGTACGCAGGGAGCCGGTGCGCTCGGCGCCAGTGCGCTCGGCGCCAGTGCGCTCGGCGCCAGTGCCCACGAGGCCCCGGAAACCGGCCCGTCCGGTGACTTCGAGTTCGAGGGTGCCGAGAGCGTCACCGAAGGCGTCCCTGCCGTAACGGAGGGGCGGGCCGCGCGGCGCCGCCAGAAGGCCCGCTGGAAGAAGAACCAGCGCCGTGCCGTGGTCGCGACCACCGTCGCCCTCATCGGCGGCGGCCTGACCTTCTCCTCGATGCAGCGGTCGTCCCCCGACCAGGCACAGGCGGCCACGGCGCCGGAACGGACGCGCACCAACGGCGGCGCCGAGGAACCGACGGCGGAGCTCACCCTCCCGGACTCGCCGGACACGAACGCGCGCCGTTCCTCGCCCGCCCCCACGAAGTCGCCCGAGACCAACACCCCGCACGAGCAGTCCGCGGCCGCCGCGCCCCACGTCTCCCGACAGCAGGCCCGGCCGGACAGCGACTCCGCTCCCCGTACGACCTTGCCGTTGCTCCCGAAGCCGAAGCCCACCTCCCCCTCCACCGGCGGATCGGGCTCCGGCCAGAGCGGCGACACGGGCACGGGTGTTCAGACGCCCACGCCCACCCCCTCCGACGACGCGAACACGGGTTCGGGCTCGGGCTCGGGATCCGGCTCCGGTTCCGGTTCGAACTCCGGCACGACACCGTCGAGCCCCGCCCCGGAGGAGACCTCGCCGGCGCAGCTCTGCCTGCTCGTGATCTGCCTGGGCTGACCGGAAGGGAGAGGCCTCAGCTCGTCTCCCGCAGCCCGGTCGCCCGCCCCTCCTCGTCCCACCGGACCTCCATGATCCGCACGACGGCGTCGCGGTCGAGCGGACCGAAGACATGGGGGAACCGGACGTCGTCGGAGACCCCGGGCGGCGGGACGGGCACGGGCTCCTCCCACTCCACCGTGGCGGTCAGCCGTTCCTCGTCGAGGAGCAGCGCCAGCAGCGGCCTCGGCCCGGTCCGGTAGAAGGCGTTGACGACGGCCAGCGTGGTCGCCTCGTCGGGGGAGCAGTGGACGAAGCCCTCCTCCGCGAGGGAGGCGGGCGCGTACGGCCGGCCGGGGTCGGCGTTCCAGTCGGCGAGCGGCACTATGTGATAGAGCATGGCGCGGTTATACGTCACGGGGCTCCATGACCGGCGCGCCGCCCTCGCCGTAGCGACGCCGAGGAGCGCCCCCTCGCCATACCGACACCGAGGAGCGGTCAGCCTCCGGCTCACGCGCTGACCGCCCCTCCGCGCCCGTCACGGTTCGGCGACGTCACGGCTCAGCGACGTCACGGCTCAGCGACGGGCGACCCACGTGCCGGGAGCCAGGTCGACGCCGGGCAGCCCCTCCGGGAGCAGCCGGCGGGTCTCGGCGACCGCCGTCCGGGACTCAGGCTCCGCCTCGGACACCGCGGCCGGGCAGAGCGCGCGGACGATGTGCGCGTTAAGGGCGTCGTCGATCGGGCTCGGCTCCAGCTTGCCGTCCGCGCCGACGCGCTGGTACTTCATGAGGTTCCAGCCGACGGCGACTTGGCGCTTGCCGTCCGGGCTGGACAGCGCGATCGTGCCCGCGCCGAAGACCGCGCCGTCGTGGCCCCAGAAGCGGCCGCAGCCCGGCACGTCGAAGGAGAGGATGCCCAGGCCGTAGTCGACGCCGTTCGCGGGGACGGTGGTCTGCATCTCGGCGAGGGCCGCCCGGCCGATCAGCCCGCCGCCCAGCAGGGTGCGGTAGAAGCGGTTCAGGTCGTCTGTGGTCGAGACGATCGCGCCCGCCGTGCTCGCCCAGGACATGTCGTAGACGCTGTAGTCACGGGGCGGGTCGATCAGGCCGTAGAACGACTCGTACATCTTGGAGTGCGGGCCCTTGATGTAAGGGGTGCGCGGGTACGTGGTGTGGCGCAGCCCGGCGCGGTCGATGACGTTGCGGGTGATGTACGTCCCGGCGTCCTGGCCGGTGACCTTCTGGAGGAGGAGGCCGGCGATCACGTAGTTGGTGTTGGAGTACGACCACCTCTCGCCGGGCCGTCCAGTGGCGGGCGCCGCCAGTCCGAGGCGCACCAGTTCCCCGGGCGCGATGGAGCGGAAACGTTCCTCGTCGAGACTGGCCGTGGAGTTCTGGTCGAGGGAGGGGAAGGCGCCCCGGATGTAGTCGCCGATTCCGCTGGTGTGGTTGAGGAGCATGCGGACGGTGACGTCCCGGCCCCGTTCCCCCGGGACCAGGTCCGGGAGGTAGTCGCCGATCGGCGCGTCGAGCCGGACCTTGCCTCGTTCCACCTGCTGGAGCACGGCGACGGCGGTGAAGGTCTTGCTGATGCTGCCCACGCGGTGGCGCATGCCGGGCGTGACCGGACGGCCGGTGTCCACGTCGGCGAGCCCGGCCGCGCCGGTCCACCGGTCGGTGCCCTCACGGACGGACGAGTAGGCGCCGTACATGCCCGCCTCGTGGACGGCGTCCAGCGTGGTGCGCAGGGTGGTGCGGTCCAGTGGGCCGGCCGCGGACGGGGCGGTTCCCGTGTCGGCGGACGCCGCCGGTAACGCGGTGGTCAGCAGGAGCGTGGTGCCCAGGACGGTGCCGATGAGCCGGGTGATGCGCAAGGTGGGGTCTCCCTTCCCTGGTCCGGGCGTGCCCGGGGTCGGACACGCCCGGGTAATTGTCATGGGTGAACCATGCGCCTTACATCCTTCTCGTGGATGATCAACGGGGCCCCAGTGGGGGAGCGCCACATCGGTCGGAGGAAGCTTGTGCGCGGGGGGCGAGATCTCTCCAACTCGCAAGGGAGCGAACCAAGATGACAGAGGATCTGTCACAACTGTCTCGGCTGTCTCGGCTGTCTCGGCTGTCGGGGCTGCCGGGGCTGTCGGGGCTGCCGGGGCTGTCCCGCAGAACGGTGCTCGGCGGGATGGCCGGTGGCCTGGCCCTGGGCGGCCTCGGGGCGGCCGGTCCGCTGGCCGGGGCAGCCCGGGCCGTTGGGCGCGGGAGCGGGTACGGCACCGCCCCCGAGCCGTACGTCCCCCTGCCGGTCGGCAGCGGAGGCGGACCCGTCGGCTCGGACCGCGTCCACGTGCTCCAGGTCGGGCCGCGCGAGGCGGACACCGTGCTGGTGATGGTGCCGGGGATGTTCGGAGCCGCGAACGACTTCCGGCTGGTGGCGAGGGACCTGGTGGCGGCCGTACCCGGCCTGCAGGTGTGGGCGTTCGACCGGCGCGAGGAGAACCTGGCCGACCGCTCCGGGTTCGCCACCGCCGACCCGGCCGCGTACTACCTGGACGGCCACTACCGCTCCCTGGACCCGGCCGCCTCCGGCTACGTCGCCGGCTGGGGCCTCGGGCGCGCCCTGGAGGACCTGCGGACGGTCGTACGGGCCGCCCGTGCGGGTGGCCGGCGGCGGGTGGTGCTCGGCGGCCACTCCTGGGGCGCGACCACCGCGCTCGCCTACGCCGCCTGGGACTTCGACGGCCGCCCCGGGTACCGGGACCTGACGGCCCTGGCCGTGCTCGACGGCGGCGTCCTCGGGGCGTTCGAGGGGACGGGCGCGCCCGTGCAGGACTCACCCGAGGAGGTGCGGGAGCGGCTCGCGGCCATCGACGGCGGAGCGGTCTTCGACCTGACACTCAGCGCTGTGGGGCTGGGCAGCCGCGCCGAGAGCACACAGATCTGGTACCAGCTCGCCGGCTGGTACGCCCACACCGACCCCGAGGGCCGTTCGGTGCTGCAGCCGCGCATGCCCGACGCCCTGCGGCCGCCGGACCCGGTCACCAACGCGGCCCTGCTCGGCACCCTGGTCGACGCGCGCTTCGGCTGGCCCAACGACATCAGCGTGCACTCGGGACACCTCGCTGACGGCGGCGGTGCCGGTGGCGGTGCCGGTGGCGGTGCCGTGCGCGGCTGGGTCGACGACGGCATCACGCCGATCGGCCGCGTCGCGACGGCGTACGCGGGTCCGGTCCCGGCCGTGTGGGAGTGGTACTGGCCGGCCCGGCTGTCGGTGGACCTCGACGTCACCGACGCCTACGCCGACACCCGTCTCGCCCGCGCCCTCGGGCTCCGGCTGCTCCACGGCGCCGGTCTCGACGTACCGCTCTACGCCTTCCAGACGAGCTACTCCCACGGCACGGTCGTGAGCTCGGCGCGCAAGGTCGTGGCCGGGTCGCGTGTCCCGTACGCGGTGTACGAGTCCGACGAGGGCATGAACCACCTGGATCCGCTGTTCGCTGCGGCTGAACGGAACACGGCTACTCGGTCGCTCGTGAGTTTCCTCTTGAGGGTGCGGTGACCCTCCGGGGGTGGGCCGGGCCCTGAGGTCTGCCTGGTTGGTGCCGGTGGGCGGCTGCGGGTCGCGGGGGGGGGGGGGCTTGTCGCGCAGTTCCCCGCGCCCCCCAAAGGGCGCGGGACGCCAGGTCGCACGGCTGCCACGGGCGGAGTACACATGAGGCATGAGCAGCGGTGACGCTTCTGACGGGAGACATGGAGGCCCGTCGACCGCGGTCGACTACGCGGCGGTCTTCCAGGCGCTGCCCGTTCCCACGCTGCTGCTCACACCCGGGCTGGTGATGGCCGACGCCAACCGGGCCTATGTACGGGTCTCCGGGCACGGTCGCGAGGAGCTGCTCGGCCGGCGCGTCCTCGACGTCTTCCGCGACGACCCGTCCGACCCGGAGGCCAACGGCCCCCGCAAGCTGCGCGCGTCGCTGGAGCGGGTGCTGGCCACCGGCGAACGGGACACGATGGCCCTGCAGAAGTACTCCGTCGAGGTGCCGGACCGTCCCGGTGTGTACGAGGAGCGGTACTGGAGCCCGGTCAACGTCCCGGTCCTCGACGCCGACGGCCGGGTCGTGCTCATCGTGCACCGCGTCGAGGAGGTCACCGCCCTCGTCCACGCCCGCCAGGCCCTCAGCACCACCCCCGGCACCGTGCTCAGCCGCATGGACGCCATGGCCGCCGACCTGCTCACCCGCTCCCAGGAACTGCAGGAGCTCAACGAACAGCTGCGCGAGGACCAGGCACGGCTCCACAAGATCGCCGTCACCCTGCAGCGCGCCATGCTGCCCGCCCCCGCGCTGGCCGAGGACCCCGCCGTGGCGGTGCGCTACCGGCCCGCGGCCGGCTTCCTGCACGTCTGCGGCGACTGGTACGACCTGTTCGAACTCGACGCGGACCGGCTGGCCGTCGCGGTGGGCGACGTGGTCGGTCACGGTCTGGAGGCGGCCGGCGTCATGGGCCAGCTCCGCAACGCGCTCAGCGCCGCGATCCGGGCCACCGGACGGCCGGCGCCCGCGCTCACGACACTCGCCCAGCACGCGCTCACCGTCGAGGGCGCCCTCGCCACGACCGTCGTGCAGGCCGTCGTGGACCGCTCCCGGCGGTCGATCACCTACAGCCGCGCCGGCCACCCGCCTCCGCTCCTGACCGACGCCGACGGAACCGTCGAGATCCTCGACGGGGCCACCGACCCGCCCCTGGGCGCCGACGACGACTTCGCCCCACGGGACGAGGTGACCGTGTCCTACGCTCCCGGCTCCACGCTCGTCCTCTACACCGACGGCCTCATCGAACGGCGCGACGAGGACATCGACACCGGCCTGCGCCGCCTCGCCGACTCCCTCGAACGGCACCACGCCCTCGACGCCGAGAGCCTCGCCGACGCCGTACTGACCCACCTGGCCCCCGACCCCGAGAAGGGCTCCGACGACGACACGGCGCTCGTGGTGCTCCGCCTGTGACCGGTTGCCGGACGGCGGGGCTGTCTCACGGTTTCTCGTCGAAGCTCGCGTAGTACGCGGCGGCCATGTCCTCGTCGCCGTGGCCCTGCTCGGCCGCGCGGGCCAGGCGTTCGGCGCCGGCCGCGGCCACGTCGAGGCGGACGCCGTTCTCCTCGGCGGCGGCGACGATCAGCCGCGCGTCCTTGGCGGCGGTGGTCACGGCGAAGGACGCCGGAGAGAGCTTGCCGTCGAGGATCAGCCCGGCCTTCGCCCGCAGGTACCCCATGTCGAGCGGCCCGCCCGCGATGGCGTCGAAGAAGCCCTGCGGGTCCACGCCGAGGGCCTTGGCCAGGGCCAGGGTCTCGCCGGTCGCGCTGGTCGCCGCGAGCACCCAGCTGTTGGCCACCAGTTTCAGCCGGGTGGCGCTGCCCGCCGCGCCGTCCTCGCCGGTCCACACCGTGCGGGCGCCGACCGCGTCGAAGACCGGCGTCACCACGTCCCGGCCCTCGGCGGGCCCGGCCGCGAGCACGATCAGCTGTCCGGCCTCCGCGGGCTGCCGGGTGCCGAGCATCGGGGCGTCGTAGAAGACCAGCCTGTGCTCGCGGGCGAAGTCGGCGAGCTCGCCGATCGCCCCGATGCCCGCGGTCGTGGACTGCACCCAGGCGGCCCCCGGGCGCAGGGCACCGGCCGCCTGCCTCATCACGTCCAGGGCGGCCGGACCGTCGTACAGCATGGTCAGCACGACGTCGGCGCCCTGGACCGCCTCGGCGGGCGTGTCCGCGACGTGCGCGCCCTCGGCGGCCAGCGGCTCGGCCTTGTCGCGGCTGCGGTTCCAGACGCGGACGCCGTGTCCGGCGCGGGCGAGGTTGCGGGCCATCGCGGCGCCCATGATGCCGGTGCCGAGGACGGTCACGGTGAGCTGGTCGGACATGACGTCACCTTACTGACGGGGGAAGCCCTGACGGGGGAGGCCGGTTCGTGCTGCTGCCGGACACGGTGGGCGTCGGGCTCCGGCCCGGACTCCGGTCCGGACTCCGGTCCGGCGGCGGGAAGCTCGGGGCGGTCAGCCGAGCTTCTTCAGCAGCTCCGTGGCGAGCGGCGCGGAGGACGCGGGGTTCTGGCCCGTGACCACGTTGCGGTCGACCTGAACGTGCGGGGCGAAGGGCTCGCCGGTCTCCACCGTCAGTCCCGCCTCGGTCAGCCGGTCCTGAAGGAGCCACCGGGCCTTCGCGGCGTTGCCGGCCAGCTCCTCCTCGGCGTTGGTGAAGGCGGTGACGCGGTAGCCGGCGTAGGCGTTGCTCCCGTCGTCGTTCATCGCGGCCAGCAGTGCGGCCGGGCCGTGGCACACCACGCCGACGGGCATGCCGCCGGTCACGGCCCGCGCGAGGAGCCGGCCGGAGTCGCCGTCGGCCGACAGGTCCTCCATGGGGCCGTGGCCGCCGGGCACGTACACGGCGTCGTAGGCGTCCAGACGTACGTCGGACAGCGCCACCGGCTTCAGGAACTCGTCGGCGGTCTCCACGACACTCTCGAACCTGGCCGCGTTCTCCGGGCCGCCGGTGGCCTCGGCGGCGAGACTGGCGGGGTCCACGGGCGGAACGACACCGCCGGGGGTGGCGACCGTGACCTCGTGGCCCGCGGCCTTGAACGCCTCGAAGGGGACGACGGCCTCCTCGGCCCAGAAGCCGGTGGGGTGCGTGCTGCCGTCGGCCAGGGTCCACCGGTCGGCGCCGGTCATCACGAAAAGGATCTTCGCCATGGTCTTGCTCCGTTCTTGTTTCCCCGTTTGCTGTTCCGGTGTTCCGCTGTTCCGCTGTTCCGCGTACCCGGCCAGGGCCTGGGAGGACCCCACCGGGGGCAGCTTCCCTCCCACACCGATCTGAATCTTCCGCGAGCGGAGGCCTGTCCTCAGTCCGCCTCCTGGGCCGGATCGGCGGTGACGGCGCGCAGCAGGGGGCGGCTGGCGCCGATCGCGGCGAACATCACGGCGGCGCCGAGGAGGACGCAGACGGCAAGCTGCAGCGCGCCCGCGGTGTCGACCGTCGTGCCGAACGCCTTGTTCAGCTTCGTCGCGAGGTACACCCCGGCCGCCGTGACACCTCCGGCGAGCACCACCAGCGGGACCACCGTCTCACGGACCCGCGCCCGGTCCAGCACCTTCAGCGGCGTACCGGCGAGGCGCAGCCGGTTGTAGACGCGGCGCCGGTCGAGGACGTTCGCGGCGGCCGTGAGCCCGGCGGAGGCGGTGGCCACGACGAAGCCCAGGGCGAGGGCGGCCAGGCCCGTGCCGCGCAGTTCCGAGACGTAGAGGTCGTCGAGCACGCTGCTCTGCTCCTGGGTGTACGGCGGGGTGGCGGTGCCCAGCCGGGTCAGCGCGGTGACGGCGGCGTCCATGCGGTCCTGGCCGCCGGTCACCTGGGCCGTGATGCCGGGCGTACCGAACAACAAGGAGTCGATGTCGTCCTCGCTGGTGTGGGCGCGCACGGTGGCGGTCACCCCGGCGTCCTTCAGCAGCGCACGGGCGCGCTCGGCCGTCTCGCGCACCGACTGCACGGATCCCTTGCCGTCCTCGGACCCCTTGCCGTCCACGGACCCCGTGCCGTCCACGGCGGCGACGGGCACCGCGATCTGGCCCTTGTGGTGGAGGCCGTCGAGGTCGAGGTGGGCCACGGAGAAGAACCCGGCGACGAACCCGGCCAGCACCAGACCGCTGACGGTGCGCCAGGCGCCGCGCGGGTCGTCGCTGAGCCGGCGCGCGGCCAGCAGGGTGGCCGGGCGGCGGGCGAACCGGCCCAGCAGGCGGCCGAGGCGGTCGACCACCCAGGGCCCGACGATCCAGAACGCCGCGTAGAAGAGGACGATCAGCGCGAGCTGCTGCGAGGTCTTCAGACCACCGTCCTGGGCGGTCTGGGCGATGTAGACCAGCAGACCGAGGAACAGGACGAACCGAACCAGCCGGGTGCGGCGCGGGTCGGCCTGCTGGGCGACGCCCAGGGGCGAGCGGGCCACCTGCCGCAGCGTCGTCACCGCGCTCAGCGCGATCAGCACGGCCACCGCCACGACCACCGCGAGCAGGGCGGGCACGCCCACCCACAGGTCGGAGGTCCGCCACGAGCCGATACCGAACGGCAGCCGGGCGAGCGCGGGCAGCAGAGCACAGTAGGCGAGCGCTCCGGCAGCCGCTCCTGCCGCACCCACGACCGCCGCCTCGACACCGGTCATCGCGAGGATCTGCCGCGGGGTCGCCCCGGCCAGCCGCAGCGCGGCCAGCCGCTGCTCCCGCCGGGCCGCGCCCAGCCGCCCGGAGGCCGCGCCCAGCACGATCACCGGCACGACGAGCAGGCCGATGGCGGTCAGCGCCGAGGTCCGGTCGTTCGAGGTGAACACGTGCGGGGAGGTTCCGCTGAAACCGGAGACGACGGCTCGTGCCGCCAGCGCTCCGCCGAGCATGTCCTGCCCCGCGTCGGACGAGACGGCGGGATCGCCGGCGGCACGCCCCACCACGGCGAGCCGCTGCTCGGACGCGGCGAGTCCGGCGCCGCCGACGGTCCCGTACGAGGAGGTCTTCGGGAACCGGTCGGCGAGCTGCCGCGCGGGCAGCTCGTGCACGAGGTCGGCGAGGGCCGGGGAGAGGAAGACCTCGCCAGGTTTCGGGAAGTGGTCCAGGCCCGGCGGCGGCGCGGTGGCCGCGCGGCCGGGGAGCTGGGCGAGGTCGACCACGGTGACGGGTTCGCCCCGTACGAAGGTGGTGGACACGACCTGGACGGCGGTGCCGTGCCCGTCGGGACGGGGGTTGAGCCAGGCGGTGCGGTCGGCGCGGGTGCCGGAGCCGAGGTACGCGGCGAACAGGACCAGCAGCACCAGCGCGCTCACGGCGGCGGCCGCGGCGGCGAGCGCCTGACCCTGAAGGCCGCGCCGGCCGGAGGACCGGGCGAGGTGCCAGGTCAGGGGAAGGACGGGGGAACGCACGGGTGATCTCCTGGTGGTCTCCGACGAGTGCTGCGACGAGTCCTGCGACGATTTCTGCGACATGTTCTTCGCCGCCGCGTCAGCCAACGGTGTACTGGCTGTACTGGCTGATGCGGCCGTCCCGCACCTGGAGGACCCGGTCGCAGTGGGCGGCGACGTCGGCGTCGTGGGTGACCATCACCAGACAGGCACCCTGCTCACGGGTGACGGAGGTCAGCAGACGGATGACTTCTGTACCCGTGCTCTGGTCCAGCGCCCCGGTGGGCTCGTCGGCGAACACGACATCGGGCTCGACGGCCAGCGCACGGGCGATGGCCACCCGTTGGGCCTGCCCGCCGGACAACTGACCCGGCCGGCGCTGCTCCAGCCCGGCCAGCCCGAGCGGCTCGAACCACCGCCGGGCCCGCTGCACGGCCTGCTTGCGCGGCACGCCCTCCAGCATCAGCGGCAGCGCCACGTTCTCCTCGGCGGGCAGCTCCGGCAGCAACTGCCCGAACTGGAACACGAACCCGAACCGCTTGCGCCGCAGCGCACTGAGCCGGTTCTCACCCAGCTCGTCAATGCGCTCACCGCGCAACAGCACCTGCCCCCCATCGGGCCGGATGATCCCGGCGAGGGTGTGCAGAAGGGTGGACTTGCCGGACCCCGACGGCCCCATGATCGCGAGTGACTCGCGCTCGCCGACCTCCACGTCCACGCCGGCGAGGGCGGGAGTGCCGCCGTAGGTCTTGGTGAGGCCGTGCCCGGCCAGAACAACGCTCATGTCGAATGCCCCCGTCCCGCTCAGCGCTCGAACTTCCAGGTGACGGCGGAGCCGTCGACCTTGACCACGCTCACCGGGATGGACAGCTCCTTGCCGTCGTCCTCCTTCGCGGTGCAGGTCACCTTCGCCCCGGCCACGGCCTTCAGATCCGGGCACGTCACGTCCTTCACCGCGGTCCCGACCCACGGCAGTACGTGGAACTTGGACTCGGTGCGCCCGCCGACGATGTTCCCGGCGAGCGCCTTGTGCCCGTCCACGGTCGCGGACGAGGTGCTGTCCAGATGGGTCGTGGACTCACTACCGCCGAGCGTGTACGTCAGCACGACGCCACCGGCGAGAACGACGGCGACCGCGCCGCCGATGCTGATCAGGGTCTTGCGCTGCATGATGCGCCTCCGAAAGTCGAGGGGGTTGATGTCCCTCGACTCTCGCCCCCGCAGGCGCTTGCCCACCTCGGCCGAACGGCCAGGGTTCGGGGCTCTCGTTGGGCGTCCTCTCAGCCGTACGGCCGATGGGACACGGGCTCAGTCTCGGTCGAGAGGGCCCGGACCGGCGTCCCGGACGAGCAGGGCCGCCTGGACGCGGTTGGCGCACCCGAGCTTGGCGAGGACGCGACTCACATAGGTCTTGATGGTCATCTCGCTCATGTTCAGCCGTCGTCCGGTCTCGGCGTTGGACAGACCCTCGGCCACCAGGCGCAGGACCTCCGACTCGCGGGCGGTCAGCTCCGTCAGCCGTGCGGCCGCCTCCCGGCGTCGGGCCACGTCGCCCGGGCCACCATGCGCGAGGCAGTGCCGCCGCTGCGGCCGTACGAGATCGAGCACCGCGTCTCGTACCGGGTTAAGCGCCAGGCAATTCTCTTCGAGGGAACCCCGACCCCGTACTCGGCGATCGTCCACGAGGCGGCACTACGCATGGGTTTCGGCGGCCCGGACATCGCGCGTGCGCAACTGAACCACCTGCTGGAGATGAGCGAACAGTCCACCATCACCATCCAGGTGATCCCCTTCGGAGAAGCGGGCTTCCCTGCGTCGGGCCAGCCCATCACGTGGGCCGCAGGCCCGGTTCCCCACTTGGACACAGTCGTCCGGGACACCGACCACGGTTGCGAATTCCTCGACGCGGAGGCTCAGTTGCAACGCTACCGCTCTGTACTGGACCGTATGGAGTCGCGGGCCCTCCCCGAGGAAAAGTCCCGAGACCTCATCCAGCGCATCGCCCGCGACCTGTGAGGAGCCCCCTGACGCACGAACCCACCTGGCAGAAGTCCACCTACAGCGCCGAAGCGGCCAACTGCCTCTACGTCGCAGCCGACCCCACCAGCGACACCCTCCACCTCCGCGAAAGCGACACCCCCGACAGCATCCTCACCACCACCCAGGCTCCCCTCCACGCCCTCATACACACCCTCAAGCCACTCCCACCCGAAGGCACCCTATGAGGGAACAGGCGATTGGCAGCTTTGGGCCAACCAATCACTCCCCGAAGCCCGACTTCAAAGGCCACGGGCCGCACGACCCGTGTCCCAAAACTGCCAAAGGCCAGTTGAAGGGCCATCGCGCCCGACCTACTCCTGAAACCGGCCGAGGCCGCGATGGGCGATCGAATCGGTGCGAGCTCTAGGAGACGCTCAGTGCCCGGCGCCAGTAGTCGGTGACCGTGTGGCGCAGCCGTGCCGTGTCGACGGCGCCGGGGTCGAGGAGGCGCTGCAGTCCGATCCCGCGCAGTTGTCCGACGACCACGACGGCGACGTCGTCGGGCTCGACGTCCGGACGTACGTCGCCGTCGGCGATCCCCGCGGCGACGTCGGATCGCAGGTCGGAGCGGAACGCCTCGTCCCGCTCACGGAAGGTCGGCGCCAGTTCGGACGCTGTGGCCGCCTCGGTCCACAGAAGGAGGAAGGCGCGGTTCATGATTCCGACGTCCCCGAGGGCGCCGACGTAGCCGTCGACGAGTTTCAGGAGCCGGTCCAGGCCTGGTGGAAGATCCGCGAGCCCGGGGACGAAGCCGGCTTGCGTCGCGCGGGCCAGCCGTTCGAGCAGGGCCTGCTTGGACCCGAAGTGATGGGTGACGATCCCCCGGCTGTACCCCGCCCGTTCACCGACCCGCGCCAGAGTCAGCGACCGCACGCCGCACTCAACGACCAGTTCGGCTGCGGCGTCGAGCAGCGCGGCTTCCGCCTGGGTCCGGCGCTCCTGCTGGGTACGGCGCGTGGTGACCATGCGAGTACGTTAACAAGAAACTTGCGTGTCGTCCGACAAGTATGTGAAGGTGACGGCTCCGAACCGGCCGACCCGGAGGGCTTGAGTGATCGAGACCGATATCCCCGTGCCAGTGCGCTGCCCGAACGCGGCACGGCGGCCGACCTCGCCGATCGGGGAGTGAGCGCGATGCCGACGGTGTTCGTTCACGGCAATCCCGAGACGGCGGCAGTATGGGACCCGTTGCTCGCTGAGCTCGAGCGCGCCGGTTCGCCACGTAACGGGCTGATCCGCCTCTCGCCGCCCGGGTTCGGCGCACCCCTGCCGACCGGGTTCGGCGCGACGGTCGGCGAATACCGTGACTGGCTGATCAGCGCGTTGGAGGACTTCGGCGAACCCGTTGATCTGGTCGGCCACGACTGGGGCGGCGCACACGTGGTGAACGTCGCCGTCAGCCGGCCGGACCTGGTGCGCAGCTGGGCGAGCGACGTCATCGGGATATTCGACCGCGACTACGTCTGGCATGAGCTCGCCAGGCGGTGGCAGACCCCCGGAGACGGAGAAGCCGATGTCGCCGACCGGTTCGGCGCGGCTGTCGAGACGCGCACCGAGGTGCTCGTACAGCGCGGCATGAGCAGGCCCGTGGCCGAGCGGATCGCCGTGGCGCAGGACGAGGCGATGGGCCGAGCCGTACTCGCGCTCTACCGCTCCGCCGCGCAGCCGGTGATGGCCGAGCTCGGCCGGCACCTGGAACAGGCGTCGCAACGGACCGGACTGGCGCTCCTCGCCACCGAGGACCACATGGTCGGCACCGACCCGCAACGCCGACGCGCGGCCCACCGCGCAGGCGCCCGCGTCGAGACGCTGGACGGACTCGGGCACTGGTGGATGACCCAGGACCCCGCGCGTGGAGCTCGCGCCCTGACCGCGTTCTGGTCGCGGAACGGGTGACGGCGCGGGGGACGGCGCCGGTCGCCTGAGCCAGCGGCGAAGCAGGCGCCGAGACCGGTCAGGAATCAAGAAGCACCTACCGCCGGGCAGCCCCTAGCGTGATGGTCATAGCAACCACCGAATCCACCGCATCCACCACGTCCCTCGCGTCCGTCACCCTCGAGGTGTCCGACCCCGAGGCCGCCCGCCGCTTCTACACCGCCTTCGGAGTGGACACGTACATACGCCTGCGGGCGTCCGAGGCGCCCTCCACCGGATTCCGCGGCTTCACCCTGGCGCTCACCGTGTCCGGGCCCGCCACCGTCGACAGCTTCCTCGGCGCCGCCGTGGACGCCGGCGCCACGGTGCTGAAGCCCGCCGCGAAGTCGCTGTGGGGCTACGGCGGCGTCGTCCAGGCGCCCGACGGGACCATCTGGAAGGTCGCGACATCGGCGAAGAAGGACACCGGCCCGGCCACGCGCGAGATCGACGAGGTCGTCCTTCTGCTCGGCGTCGAGGACGTGAAGGCCACCAAGCAGTTCTACGTCGGCCAGGGCCTGACCGTGGCCAGGAGCTTCGGCGGCAAGTACGCCGAGTTCGCCTCCGGCGAGGCCGGCCCCGTCAAGCTGGCGCTGTACAAGCGGCGCGGCCTGGCCAAGGACCTCGGCGTACCCGCCGACGGCACCGGCTCGCATCGCGTCGTCCTCGGCAGCACCGCCGGCCCCTTCACCGACCCGGACGGATTCACGTGGGAGTCCACCACGTCACACACCCCCGCGCCGTCCACCCCGGCCGCACAGTCCTGACCCCTGACCCCCGTCAGTCGCCGAAGCGTTCGCGCGCGTCCTCGATGTGACCGAGGTACCGGTGGGTCCAGCCGCACAGGGCGTCAACCGTGGTGCGCAGGGCCCGGCCCGGCTCGGTGAGGGTGTACTCGACCCGTGGCGGCACGGTGGGGTACACCGTCCGCTCGACCAGGCCGTTGCGCTCCAGCATGCGCAGGTTCTGGGTCAGCATCTTGTGGCTGACGCCCTCGACCTCGTTCCGCAGCTCGCTGAAGCGCAGGGTTCGCTCGCCGAGCGTCTCGATGATCAGAAGCGCCCACTTGTTGGCGACGTCCGAGAAGATCTCCCGCGCCAGGGAGTCCGAACGCCTCAGGTCCGCGTCCTCGGGCAAACCCTTGAGTAGCTGCTTGCTCGCCATAAGGTTCCTCAGTCACCGAAATGTGCGTTCCAGGTCGCCTGCCACTCTCCTACAGTTCCTGAGTCACCACAAGAGAGTGTGACAGCGGGCACACAACACCCGTGTCCGACCAACTCCCCCACACCTCACGCGGCTTACTCGCACGACAGGTCTTATCGCCGGCGAATCCATCAACCACTATTCCCCTCGATGGATAAAACATTGAACCGGAGACCGGCCCTGAGGCCGGCAGTGGTCGGCCTCCTGGCCGCCCTGGCTCTCTGCGCGCCGGGCCTCACCCCGGCCCCCGCCGTGGCGGCGGAGCGCGCCCCCACGACACCCGCCCCCAAGGCCCTCAAGGCCCTCACGGTGTGGCCCACCGCGCAGCAGATGCGTCCTCGCCACGGTTCCCAGTCCGTCCCCGTCCCCGTCCCCCGCCGCGTCGTCGAGGTCGTCGAGGTCGTCGAGGTCGTCGGCCGAGCGTGTACGTCAGCACGACGCCACCGGCGAGAACGACGGCGGCCGCGCCGCCGATGCTGATCAGGGTCTTGCGCTGCATGATGCGCCTCCGAAAGTCGAGGGGGTTGATGTCCCTCGACACGGCTGATGAGCCGACGCTCGGCGGGCGGACGCCACCGACTCCCACCTCGTCAGCCGGGGCCGAGTCCGCTGATCAGGGACCGAACCACCATGTCGGCTCCCTGTGCGCTGGTCAGCTCCGGCATCTCGTGTGAAGCGAGGTTGGTGAGGTGGATGAGCAGGGAGCGGGCCCAGCGGTCCGGAAGGCCGGGGCGGATGACGCCCTCACGCACTGCGCGGACCATGAAGGTGTCGAGGTGCTCGATCAGTCGGCTGAGACGGCCGGCCGCGGTTTCGTCCTGTACCTGCCGCACGTCCACCGGCCACCGCCTGCTCACGGTGATGATGCCCTCCGCGTACCGGTGCAGCGCCACCAGCAGGGGCGCCTCGGTCAGCCGCGCCTCGGCGACGACCTTCTCGCAGGCGTCGAGCTTGGCCACATGGACGGCGGCGAGGAGTGCCTCGCGGGTCGCGAAGCGGCGGTAGACGGTACGTCGGTCAACGCCCGCCGCCGCCGCGATCGCCGCGATGCTCGCGCCGGGGTCGAGCGCCAGCAGGCGCGCTCCGGTCTGCAGGACCGCGTCCAGATTGCGTGCCGCGTCAGCTCTCATCGAGACCGGAGCATACGCGGTTGTGCGGCTGATGAGCCAAGAAGTGGCGCGCACCTGTTGCGATTCACCTATTAAATGTCACATAGTTGTGCCACTAAATCCCTCGCCCAAGGAGAGTCACGTGAGCCTGGTCCGCATGTCGGAAAAACTGAGGGAAGTCCTCGATTCCAGGGTCTTCGTCACCGTGGCGACCCTTCAGCCGGACGGAAGCCCGCACCAGTCCGTGGTCTGGGTGGGGCGGGACGGCGACGGCCTGTTCTTCGTGACCGGGGTCGACAAGGTCAAGGCACGCAACCTGCGGCGGGATCCTCGGCTGAGCGTGACCGTCAACCCGCCCGACGAGCCGTACGGGTACGCGGTCCTCAGCGGCACCGCCCGCTTCGAGAGCGCGGGCAGTCGCGAACTCATGGACGAACTCGCCATCAAGTACACCGGCGTGCCCTACGCCGAACACAACCCGGAGGCGCATGCCACCCTCCCGGAACTCGTCACCGTCCATGTCACCCTGGAAAAGATCGCGTCCCGGTTCCTGTGAGGCGAGCAAGCAGCAAGGGCGGAATGGCCCGAGGACAGGAGCACCCGTGACCAAGACCTACGTCGTCACCGGCGGCACGGACGGCCTCGGCAAGGCCATCGCCGACACCTACCTGGACAGGGGGCAGGAGGTGGTGGTGGTCGGGCGCAGCGTGGAGAAGGGCCAGGCGTGGCTCGATGGCGCGCGACGACGCGGCGCTGCCGCCAGGGCGCACTTCATACCCGCCGAACTGAGCCTGCTGTCCGAGACCAGAGCAGTGGTGGACCGCATCCGGTCCTCCTGCGCACGGGTCGACGCCCTCGTCCTGGGTGCCCGGCACTTCCGGACCACCCGCCTGGTCACCGCCGATGGTTTCGAGAACACCTTCGCCCACTTCTACCTCAGCCGCTTCGTTCTGAGCCACGAGCTGGCCGGCTTGCTCGAATCCGCCGACACCCCGGTCATCCTCAACATCGCCGGCCCCGGCGCGGAAGGAGGAATCCACTGGGACGACCTCCAACTCGTCAGGGAGTACGACGGGCAACGGGCACTCATGCAGGGCGGGCGACTCAACGATCTGCTCGGCGTCGGCTTCGTGGAGGCCCGGCCAGGGACGAACGTGCGGTACGTACTGCTCAGCCCGGGCACGGTCGACACCAGTTTCTCGGGGCAGTACACGCCGGACGTAAAGGCGCAGATCGACGTCATTCGCAGGTCCGCCCAGCCGGTCCACGAGGCCGTCGTCCCGATCGTCAGGCTCCTGGACACCCCGCCCCCCGCCCCGCTCAGCGCATTCGTGCGGGACGTACCGCTCAGCCCGCACGGCCCCGGGTTCGGGGTCGAGGAGGCGCGGCGACTGCACCGGCTCACCGAAGGGCTGTTGGCCGACTGGGCGGCCGGGACGACGACGGGCTGAGGCAGCGGACCTGAGGTCCCCTCACCCCGTGCGAACAGCTAACCGCCCACCTGTAATCAGGTCGCCACCCAACGTGACTTCGACATGTCTACGGGAAAGGTTTCGTGAGACCTGGGGCTCCGCAGTGCGGACCACTCGGCTGCACTCCGCCCCCACCTTTCAGAGGAAGGTCACCTGCATGATGTAGAGCCGCTCATGCCGGGGGACGATGAGGTAGTTGAAGAAGCCACCGGGTACATGGGCGAAGCCCCCTTTCGGCCCTTCTCCCTGGTAGGCAGTGCCGTCGAGGTTGAAGGCCGCAGCGGCACGGACCAGCTCGTCGGCCTTCTTCTCGACCTCGGCGAGAAACGCGGGAGAGGCGCCACCTGCGACGTGCTGTTCGTCCGGGTCGTACTCCCACTGCCAGGTCACGCGGACACCGCCTGCTGGGCCTCCGCTTCGACGGCGGTCAGTTCGTTCATGCCGGACCGGAACGCGGGGTCGTCCCTGCCGTCCGTGGCGTGTACGGCGGCGAGTGCGGTGCGGTAGCGAGCGGACAGGTCGGGGCGGCGTTCGATCTCGACCTGCGCGTGCCAGTACGTGAGCCAGTGCTGGAGGTGACCGATCTTGCCGTCTGCGATCGCGGCGGTGAGCGCCTGCTCCTTGTGCCGCTCCAGCTCGCCCAGCCGATGGGGGGCGATGCGAGCGAGGGCGACACGAACGGCCTCGGGGGTTCGCTCCGGCCGGGGGATCAGCTCCTGCCCATGATCAGGCTGAGTGCTCACGCGAGGCTCCTTCGGTCCGTACTCCTTGCCGACCACGGTAGCGGCGCAGTCGGACAACAGCGCCGGCTTCACGCGGCCACTCCCGGACGCCGAGCTCCCGCCCCACCCACCTCGAACCACATCAGCTTCCCCGCACTCCGCCCCAGCCGGTCCCCTCCGAGCGGCCACGCGCCCCACGCGTCCGCGTACTGCCGTACGAGCAGCAGTCCGCGCCCCTGGGTGGCGTCGGCCGGGGGCGGGACGGGTGGTGGCGGCGCGCCCGTCGGCGCGGGCGCGTCGAAGGGCGGCGGGACGTACGGATTGGTGTCCCACACGAAGACCCTGAGCCGCCCCTCCCCGAGCGCCCGCAGCCGCAGCGACGCGGGCCCCTCCGCGTACCGGTAGGCGTTGGTGACCAGCTCCGACGTCAACAGCTCGGTGACGTCGAGGAGTTCCCGCATGCCGTGGCTCGTGAGGGCGGCCCGTACGGTCATGCGGGCTACGCGGGCGGAGTGCACGGAGTGAGGGAGGCGGAGGGCGTAGCACCAGTTCTCAGACATGGAGATTTCGGGCAACGAGCGCGCGGGCGGCGATACGGTGACCATGAACACCTCTGGGAAGGAACGGGACTTGGGCACGCTCAATGGCTACGCCGAGCGGTGGCAATGCCTGGGGTGGTGCGCTTCCGGCTTACGGGCGGGACGAGTTGAGCGGTATGTAAAGACCGTAGACCAGGTGGTTGGATGCTTCTAACTAAACGAGCTGAAAGCATCCATAAGTCCCTCGTGTGAGGGATGCCTGCGCCGCCCAGCGGCCTGAAAGGAGACGCCTTGCCGCCCACCAACAGCCCCACGGTGCGCCAGCGGAGACTGGGCGCCGAGCTGCGAAAGCTCCGCGAGCGGGCGGGGCTCACCGCCACCGCCGCCGCCGGATTGCTCGGCGTCAACCAGGCACGTGTCAGCATGATGGAGACCGGTCGCACTCCCATCAGCGCCGATCGTGTTCGTTCCATGGCACGGGTCTTCGAGTGCTCCGACGATGCGTACGTCGACGCGCTGGCCTCGATGACCGGACGGCGTACACGCGGCTGGTGGGAGGAGTACCGCGAACACCTGCCCGCCGCGCTGGTCGACGTGGCCGAGCTGGAGCATCACGCAGCGGCGTTGCGCGTGGCGCTCGTGATCCACATCCCGGCGTTGCTGCAGACCACCGATCACGCCCGTGCCCTCTTCCGGGCAGTGGTACCGCCCATGCGGCAGTACGAAATCGAGCACCGCCTCACGTATCGGATCAAGCGGCAGGGCGTGCTGCACCGCGAGACCCCGCCCCCGTTCACGGCGATCATCCACGAGACGGCGCTCCGCATGGGCTTCGGCGGCCCCGACGTCACCCGTGGCCAGCTCAAGCACTTGCTGGAAATGAGCGAACTGCCCCGCGTCACCGTCAGAGTGATCCCTTTCGGGACGGACTACTTCCCCAGCACGGGCCAGTCCTTCGACTACGTCGAGGGCCCTGTCCCACAACTCGACACGGTCGAGCTGGACACGCATCACGGAGGCTGCCAATTCCTCGACGCAGAGGCACTGTTGAGTAAGTACCGTGCCGTACTGGATCACATGGAGTCCTGCGCGCTCGGCCCCACTGAGTCACGCGACTTCATCCAGAACCTCGTCCGGGACACGTGAGAGGTACCCACCGTGCACACACTGCACTGGCAGAAGTCCACCTACAGCGGCGACAGCACAAACTGCCTCCATGTCGCGGCCACCCCCACCGGCAACGCCGTCCACCTCCGCGAAAGCGACACCCCCGACACCATCCTCACCACCACCCAAGCCCCCCTCCACGCCCTCATACACACCCTCAAAGCCCTCCCACCCGAAGGCGCCCACTGAGGGAACGAGCAATTGGCAGCTTTGGGCCAGCCAACCGCTCCCGGAAGCCCGACTTCAAAGGACACGGGCCGCACGACCCGTGTCCCAAAACTGCCAAACACCCAGTTGGAGCGACATCGCCCACGACCTCTGAGAGGCCCCCCTGGCCCCGGGGTCAGTGCTGCCGGAGCCAGTCCTCGTAGCGCGTGGACGCGACGTGCGCGGTGTCGTCGCCGACGAGGACCCCCTCGGGCATCGACGCGAACAGGCCGGCGGACTCGTCGGTGACGACGGTCCGTCCGTCCGGCTTCGCCGCCAGGGTGATCTCACCGAGCCGGTCGAGGCCGTACACCTCGGGACCGGCGATGGTACGGATGCCGTTCGACGGCTCGCCCTGCGCCGCCTCGGCGACGGCCGCGGCCACATCGGCGGAGGCCATCGGCCGCAGCCGCGTGGACGGCAGGCGCACCTCCCCACCCTCGCTGGACATGTCCATCACCGGAGCGATGAACTCGAAGAACTGGGTGGCGCGCACGATGCTGTACGGGACGCCGCCCCCGCGCACGGCGTCTTCCTGGGCAACCTTGGCCCGGTAGTAGCCGTAGTCGGGCACCTGGTCGACGCCGACGATCGAGAGCGTGACGTGGTGGCGGACACCCGCGTCCCTCTCGGCCTCGATCAGGTGCCGCGCCGAGCGCGTGAAGAAGTCCAGCGCCGGCTCCGTGTCGAAGGACGGGGAGTTCGACACGTCCACGACCACGTCCGCGCCCTTGAGAGCCTCTGCCAGGCCCTGGCCGGTGAGGGTGTCGACACCCGTCGAGGGAGCGGCCGGCACGACGTGGTGACCGCCATCGCGCAGCAGCGCGACCACCTGCGAGCCGATGAGCCCTGTACCGCCGACGACCACGATCCTCATCACTGTCTCCGTTCGCTGAGCTGATTCGATGAACCACCTACAGGACAGGGCAACGGCCGGATCTGTGACAGCCGTGATGGGCCAGGGGAGCGAACACCAGGCAGCGGCTCCGGGCGGCGGGTGTGACTGAGTGCTTCAGAGGGCCACTCCGAGCGTCACGGTCGGGCAGAGGACAGCGACCGATTCGGGTCGGGGCACGGCCGCCTGTCACCCCACCCGGACACTCGCTGTCTCCGGGAGTTCCAGATGCCCGCCTTGGAACCGCGTCCGTAGTGCGCGATCATGGGTGACCAGCACGATCGCCCCCGGGTACCCGGTCAGCGCCTCCTCCAGTTCCTCGACCAGCGCCGGTGACAGGTGGTTGGTCGGCTCGTCCAGCAGCAGGAGATCGGCGGGCTCCGAGACCAGTCGCGCCAGATCCACGCGGCGGCGCTGGCCGTACGACAGTTCGCCCATGCGCAGGCGCAGCTCCGCCGGGCGGAAGAGGCCAAGGGCAAGCAGGGCATCCGTCTGCTCGTCGGCGGAGTCCACGCGGCCCAGCGCGAACGCCTCGGCCACCGTCAGGCCCGGCGGCCACGGCGTCTCGTCCTGGCGCAGATGGCCTACCCGACCCGGCACGTGCACCGAGCCCGCGTCCGGCCGTAACTCGCCGGAGAGCAGCCGCAGCAGCGTCGTCTTGCCGGCGCCGTTGGGGCCGGTGACCAGGAGCCGGCCGCTGCGGCCGAGGGTGAGGGCGCCCAGGTGGAGTCGGTCTCCTACGCGTACGTCCGAGAGCTGGACGGCGGGGAGCTCGGCGGGAGCGGGCTCGGCGCCTCCACTCGCGCATTCCCCTGCCGCTGCGATCCGCGCGCTGAAGGCCAGCGGGTCCGGCGGCGGCGCCACCGGGTTCGCCGTCAGCCGTTCGACCCGCTCGCGGGCGTTGCGGATGCGGGCCATCGTGCCGTGCGCCCGGCCGCGGGCGCGGAAGCCGCCGTGACCGAAGTTGGCCAGCGGTGCCTTGCGCGGGATGGCGTCGAGGCGGACGGCGTGGCCGGCGGCCAGCCGCTCGTTGCGGGCCAGCTCGGCCCGCCACTCCTCGTACTCCTGGAGCCGGCGGCGGCGTTCCGCGGCCTTCGCCGTGCGGTAGCCGGCGTAGCCGTCGCCGTAGCGGGTGACCTTTCCCGCCTCGGCCTCCAGGACCGTGGTGGTCAGACGCTCCAGGAAGACACGGTCGTGGGTGACCGCGAGCACCGTGCCGCGGTGCGCCCGCAACTGCGCCTCCAGCCACTCCACGGCCTGGTCGTCCAGGTCGTTCGTCGGCTCGTCCAGCAGCAGCAGCTCCGGCCGGCCGGCGAGGACGCCGGCCAGGGCAAGGCGGGAGCGCTCGCCCCCGGAGAGGGTGCCGAGTCGGCGCTCACGGCGGAGGGCGGGCAGGCCGAGATGGTGCAGGGCGATGTCCACCCGGTGGTCGGCGTCGTAGCCACCCCGGGCCTCATAGCGCTCGAGGAGCACGGCATACGCGGCGAGCGCCGCCGGGTCCGCGCCGTCGCCGAGCGCCTGCTCGGCCCGGCGCAGCTTCGCTTCCAGGGCGCGCAGGTCCGCAAGGGCCAGGTCAACGGCGTCCTGGACGGTGGCGGTCGGGGGCAGGGGGATGGTCTGCGGCAGATAGCCGATGCCGTCGGCGGCGGTCACGGTCAACTCACCGCTGTCCGGGCGCTCCTGCCCTGCGATGAGACGGAGGAGAGTGGACTTGCCTGAGCCGTTGTCACCGATGAGCCCGGCCTTCTCGCCCGGCTTCAGCGTGAAGGAGACCTGGTCGAGGACGGTGCGGCCGGGGTAGCGCTTGGTGACGTGGTGAAGGGTGAGTTGTGAGGTGTGCAAGATCGGGTCCCTCCTGGGCACACGGGTTTCAGCCCGGGCCGGATCGGGGTGGATGGCTGCACGGCGGGGCGCGGCGACTGCGGAGCGGTGCTCTACGCGGTCGGCGCCGGCTGTCTCACAGGGAACCCATGCGAAGGACCGTACAACACGATGCACGGTTTGACAAGACGAGACGTCTCGCCTTGCTGGGCACATTGAGGCAAGCGAGCCTGCGTCAGGCCGACGAATGCCGCCGGACCGGCCGGGCCGGCGAGGCCCGCAGGGTCAGCGAGGCCCGCAGGGTCGGGGCCGATCACGGCGACAACACGGAGGACGCGGGCGAGCGGGCCGCCCGCCAGCTCCTCGGCGGCACCGAGCTGCCCAGCGCCGTCGTCGCGTTCAACGACCAGTGCGCCATCGGCGTCCTCACCGCCCTGGGCCGCGCGGGCGACCTGGTCCCCGGCGCGGTGTCCGTCGCCGGGTACGACGACGACGCCCTCTCCCGCCTCAGCTGCTTCAACCTGACGACGGTCAGCCGGAGCGCCGAGGAACAGGCCCGCCACGCGGTCACGGCCGCCCTGGAACGCCTGGACGAGGGCCGCACCGAGCCCCGCGAGATCGTTTTGCCGCTCCAGCTGGTGGTACGCGGCACGACGGCACCGGCCGCCTGAGCGAGCCAGGAGTCAAGGACGAGGCAGGACGTGACCGCCGCGCGACCCGGTGAAGGTCGGTCGGCGCCGGACGAACAGGGCGATACACGGGTTCCGAGGAAGGTGGTCGTCGAAGCCGCGTATGTGGGCCCAGACCCAGAGACGCGGTTCTTCAAGCTCCGTGAGCTTGGGATGTCGAGGCCCAGCGTCAAGCAACCAGACGAACGGAATCCATTTCGGGCGCCCAAGGCGTCTGCTGGGGTGGTCCGCGTTAGACCAGGGCCGGGGCCACGGTGACGCATACTCGGTGACGGCGACCAAAGCCATGCATATCCCTTGATCGCGACGCACTCCGCGTGAGAGCCTACGCTGACACATCTTGTGGTGCGCAATACGCTGATTCAGGCGATTAATGCGTAGACACTCTCTGTTTCCTCCAGATCGGAAAATCACCGAGATGAAAGCAATATCCCGGGGTCGTCTCTCGGTTGTCGCCGCTGCGGCAGCGTGCCTGGTCATCGGAACCGCCACGTCCGCCAGCGCAGGCACGAACTCGCCCGTTTCTGACGCGACCAACGGTGACGGCTATGCGTACTTCGTGGCCAACGGCGATGATTTCCTCATTCACGACAACAAGTGCGACGGCGACACCGTCTGGGCTCAGCTGACGTGGTACAAGTCGGGGTATGGATATAATTTCCGAACGATTCGCAATACGTCTGGATGTAACACCACGGACACGAGACACCCATGGGGGGATATCCCTGAGGGTGCGGATGTGTGGGTGAGAGCCTGCGGCAGCGTGGAGGACAACTACTCCAACAGCGGCACCGGCTACCTCGGCACAGGTCACGACTGCGACTTCACCCAGGGCGGCCAGCACGGCGTTGCCTGAGGTGCCGGCAAGCCCGTCCCACTGCGCGCGGTGCCGCGTCCGGTGGGACAGGCTGGGCCACAGCACAGGTCACGAGAAGCGAGAGCGGGCTTGTTACTCGAACTCCTCACGCGGTGCTCACGCAGGCGTCTGAGGCACACCTCGATGCAGCTGTAATTCGCGCTCCCATTTGCCGCGCAATGGTCCTGTGGGCCCCGCCAGACGGTGAGACACGGGAGATCACGACGGGCGTGAGGCGTTCGTCAGGAATTCGGCCTCTCGATGAAACGAACTGCTCGTGGATTCCACTCGGCAAAGCCAGGTCGGCATGCATGGCTTGGCGGGGTGCAGCGAGTAGTTCATCGTATCTCGACTGGGCCTGCAAGAAATCTTGCAAATGCTCACAGCTTCCCAAGCCGAGAGCGCGAGTTCGATTCTCGTCACCCGCTCCAGATTGAAACCCCAGGTCAGCGGCCTGGGGTTTCTTGTTGTAGGCATTGATCAGACGGAGACGTGCCACAACCGCGCCAGATGCGCACCACTGCACGAACCGTGACTCCTCGAACTGGCCGAGATCTACGGCACCGTAGTCCCGACCCTCAGCCACCTCGGCCCCAAACGCCTCGCGGCTGTACGGAAGAGGCGGATAGACGAAGCCAGCGCCCCGGCCTCCCGCACGAGGGGGACACGTGATCTCCGTGCGCGAGGCGCCGCGGAAAGCCCCATGGTCAGTGACGTGCCCGAACTCCGTCTGCTGCGGGTCGGCAACGGCTGGGACCTCGTGCGCACCCGGCGGAGATCGGGGCCCAAGTCACCCCTGACCCCAGTGGCGGTCACGCGGCGCCACCTGACGGGCGCGGCCAGCCACAGAACACCCGCGTCCGACCAACTCCACCACACCTCACGCGGCTTACTCGCACGACAGGTCTTGTCGCCGGTGAATCCATCAACCACTATTCCCCTCGATGGATAAAACATTGAACCGGAGACCGGCCCTGAGGCCGGCAGTGGTCGGCCTCCTGGCCGCCCTGGCTCTCTGTGCGCCGGGCCTCGCCCCGGCCCCCGCCGTGGCGGCGGAGCCCACCGCCACGACACCTTCCCCCACGGTGTGGCCCACCCCGCAGCAGATGCGGCCGAGCCACGGTTCCCCGTCCGTCCCCGTCCCCCGCCGCGTCGTCGAGGTCGTCGGCCCCGACACCGACGCGCCCGCCCGCAGACTCGTCGAGAAGACCCTCCGCGCCGCCGGCGCCCGCACCATCACCACCGTCACGGCGGGCACCCCCGTGCCTCCCGCCGCCCTGACCGTCTACGTCGGCGGCCCGGCCGAGAACCCGGCGACCGGCAAGGCCCTCTCCCGTCTCGGCGCCAAGCCCCCGAGCGGCCTGCCCTCCGGCGGCTACTCCCTCGCCTCCGGCCACGGCACGGTCGCCCTCTCCGGCGTCGACACCACCGGCACGTACTACGCCGCCCAGACCCTCCGTCAGCTGGTCACCGGCCGGTCCGTCCCCGCCACCACGGTCCGGGACTGGCCCACGACCCCTCTGCGCGGCGTGATCGAGGGCTTCTACGGCGCCCCCTGGTCCCAGCAGGACCGCCTCTCCCAGCTCGACTTCTACGGCCGTACCAAGCAGAACGTGTACGTCTACTCGCCCAAGGACGACCCGTACCTGCGCGCGAACTGGCGCGACGAGTACCCCGCCGACCAGCTCGCCCGCCTGAAGCAGCTCGTGGACCGCGCGGCGGAGAACCACGTCCGGTTCACGTACGCCCTCTCGCCCGGCCTGTCGGTCTGCTACTCCTCGGCGAGCGACCGCAAGGCCCTGGTCACCAAGTTCGAGTCGCTGTACGCGATCGGCGTGCGCTCCTTCGCCGTCCCGCTGGACGACATCAGCTACACCACCTGGAACTGCCCCGAGGACGAGAAGGAGTACGGCACCGGAGGCGGCGCGGCGGGCACGGCGCAGGCCGCGCTGCTGAACTCCGTCGTCAAGGACTTCATCGGCGCCCACGACGACGTCCAGCCGCTGGAGATGGTGCCCACCGAGTACTCCGACCTCGCCGACTCCCCGTACAAGACGGCCCTGCGCGAGAAGCTCGACCGCTCGGTGGTCGTGGAGTGGACGGGGGTCGGGGTCATCGCCCCCACGATCAGCGCCCAACAGGCCCGCCAGGCCCGGCAGGTGTTCGGGCACCCGATCCTGATCTGGGACAACTACCCGGTCAACGACTACACCACCAGCCGCCTCCTCCTCGGCCCCTACACCGGCCGCGAGCCGGGCGTACCCGCCGAGGTCACCGGCATCACCGCCAACCCGATGGTCCAGGCCGAGGCCAGCAAACTCGCCCTGTTCACGTCGGCCGACTACACCTGGAACCCGCAGGCCTACGACCCGAGGGCGGCCTTCCTCGCGTCGGTCCGCGACTTCGGCGGCCCAGCCGCCGCGCCCCTGCGGATCTTCGCCGAGAACAGCTACTCCTCCCTCCTCGACTCCACCGAGTCCCCCACCCTCACCCCGCTCATCAAGGCCTTCACGACGGCGTACGGGGACGGAAAGGGCCCGGAGCTCACGAAGGCGGCCCGCAGGCTCTCCGCCTACTTCACCTCCATGGCCGCCGCGCCCGCCGGCCTCCGCGCCCACCTCGACAACCCGGGGTTCCTGAAGGAGACGTCGGCGTGGCTGGACAAGCTCGGCGCGTACGGCGAGGCGGGCGGCACGGCGGTGAAACTGATGCTCGCCCAGGCCGACGGCGACGACGCGGCCGTGTCGACGTACTACGACCAACTCCAGCAGCAGCGAAAGGAGTTGGACGCCGTACCGCAGCAGGTCGCGCCGGGCGTCATGGACCGCTTCCTGTTCGACGCCACGCTGCGGGCCGCGCCCGACCCGGGCCCGGACGCCTCGTTCGAGCCGTCGTCGCTGTCACTGGCGCCGGGGAAGAGCGACAAGGTCACGCTCACGGTGGCGGACAACCGCTCCACGGCCCAGAAGACCGTGTCGTGGGCGCTCGACGCCCCCGACGGCCTGACCGCCTCCCCGGCCTCCGGCACCCTGACCGTCCCGGCGGGCGGCAAGGCCACGGCGGCGGTGACCTTCACGGCCGCCGACGGGGCGAGCGGCGGAGTCCGGTCCGTCGTCGTGGCGGGTGACGGGCTCGTCAGCCGCGCGATCCCGGTACGGATCACGGACGGCAAGGGCAGCGACCGTGCGCTGACCGCCAACTTCAGCGGCGCGTCGGTCAGTTCGGTGGACCTCGGCTCGGGTGCGTCGACGGAGATCGCGGTCGGGAAGAACCCCGGCGAGGTCGTCCTGAGCGCGGACGGCCGTACCGCGTACGCCGCCAACCAAGGCTCCGACACAGTGAGCGTCATCGATGTCGCCTCGGGCGAGGTCACGAAGACGGTGGCCGTCGGCGACGTACCGGCGGGCCTCGCCCTCACCCCCGACGGGAAGACCCTCTGGGTCGCCGACTACTCCGACGACGCGCTCCAGCCGATCGACCTCACGACGGGCACGGCGGGCGCGAAGATCGCGGTCGGCGACGGCCCCGAGAACATGGCGATCACCCCGGACGGCTCCACCCTGTACGTGGCCGACATCCACGACAGCACGGTGACTCCGGTGAAACTCACGGGCGACGGCGCCTCCGGCACGGCGGGCAAGGCGATCCCGGTGGGCCCGAACCCGTTCAACGTGCTGGCCTCCCCCGACGGACGAACCGTCTACGTGTCGAACTCCGGCGGCTCGACGGTCACTCCGATCGACACCGCCACGAACGACACCCGCCCGACCCTCCTGGTCACCGGCCAGGCGTACGGCCTCGCGCTCTCCCCCGACGGCCGCACGCTCTGGGTCAGCGCCAGCACGGGCGACACGATCACGCCGGTCGACACGGTCACGGGCGCCCCGGGCGCCCCGGTCACCGTCGGCCGGTCCGCGTTCGACGTCGCCCTGGACTGGAACGGCACGACGGCGTACGTCACGACCGCCGACGCCGGCACGCTCGTACCGGTCACGACGGCGACGGGGAAGGTGGGCACGGCGCTGAAGACGGGCGCGTATCCCCTGGCGGCCGCGGTGACACCGGTGCCGGTGGGGTAGCGGCCGCCCATGCCGATGGGGCAGTGACCACCGGTCCCGCCGCCGCCCACGCCGACGGGCGCGGCGGGACCGGCTCCGGCTGCGGCCCCCTCTGCGTCAAATCTTCACGCGCGGGACGACCAGGGCCGCTTGCTTAAGTCAATCAATTGACTTAGATTTACCCTGTCGCGCACATCCGAACGACCGCGCCCGTTCCACCCCTGCGCCCGATCCGCCCCTACGGAGGCCCGACCGTGTCCCATGCCCTCGCCCGTCCCGCCCCCGACGTGGGGGCCCCGGCACCACGGGCCAACCTCGTCGTGGCGGTGCTGGCCTTCGGCGGCATCGTGGTCTCGCTGATGCAGACCCTCGTCATCCCGATCGTCCCGGAGCTGCCCAGGCTCCTGGACGCCCCGGCCTCCGACACCGCCTGGGCCGTCACCGCGACCCTGCTCGCCGCCGCCGTCGCCACCCCGGTCATGGGACGGCTCGGCGACATGTACGGCAAGCGCCGCATGCTCCTGGTCAGCCTCGTGATGCTGGTCGCCGGTTCCGTCACGGCGGCGCTGAGCGACTCCCTGACCCCGATGATCGTCGGGCGCGCACTGCAGGGCCTGGCGTCCGGCGTCATCCCGCTCGGCATCAGCATCATGCGCGACGAACTGCCCGCCGAACGGCTCGGTTCCGCGACCGCCCTGATGAGCGCCTCCCTCGGCGTCGGCGGCGCCCTCGGTCTGCCGACCGCCGCGCTGATCGCCGACAACTTCGACTGGCACGTCCTGTTCTGGGCCTCCGCCGGCCTCGGCGTGGTCGCCCTGGTCCTCGTCCCGAGCTTCGTACCGGAGTCCAGGGTCCGCACCGGCGGGCGCTTCGACCTGGTCGGCGCCATCGGTATGGCGGCCGGACTGGTCTGCCTGCTGCTGGGCATCTCCAAGGGCGCCGACTGGGGCTGGACGTCCGGCACCACGCTCGGCCTGTTCGGTGCCTCGGTCGTCGTCCTACTCCTCTGGGGCTTCTTCGAACTGCGCACCTCGCAGCCGCTGGTGGACCTGCGCACCACCGCCCGCCGCCAGGTGCTCTTCACCAACCTCGCCTCGATCGCCGTCGGCTTCGCCATGTTCGCGATGTCCCTGGTGCTCCCTCAGCTCCTTCAGTTGCCTGAGGCGACGGGCTACGGTCTGGGCAGGTCGATGCTCGTGGCCGGTCTGGTCATGGCGCCGTCCGGCCTGGTGATGATGGCCCTCGCCCCGGTCTCCGCCGCCGTCTCCAAGGCCAAGGGCCCCAAGGTGACGCTGATGATCGGCGCCCTGATCGTGGCCGCCGGCTACGGCCTCAACATCGTCCTGATGTCGGAGCTCTGGCACTTCATCCTGGTCTCCTGCGTCATCGGCGCCGGTATCGGCTTCACCTACGGCTCGATGCCCGCGCTCATCATGGGCGCCGTGCCCGCGTCCGAGACGGCCGCCGCCAACAGCCTCAACACCCTGATGCGCTCCATCGGTACGTCGTCGGCCAGCGCCATCGCCGGTGTGATCCTCGCCCAGATGACCACCACCCTCGGATCCACGGCCCTGCCGTCCGAGAACGGCTTCAAGGTGGTCCTCGCGGTCGGCGCCGGAGCCGCGCTCCTCGCCTTCACCATCGCGATCTTCATCCCGCGCCAGCGCCCGGCCGCCCAGTCGGAGCAGGCGGCGGCCGAGCCGGCGGCCGCGGACGCGTCCGCGGGGCCCACGGTGCCGCCGACGGCGGAGAAGTCACTGGCCCCCGCTCCGGCCCCTGCCCCGGCCCGTGCCCCGGTCCCCGCCCCGTCACCCGCCCTGGACGACGCGCCGGACGGATCGACCGGACCGGCCGGATCGGTCGGTGTCGGAAGCGGCGGCATCCGGGTGCGCGGGCACGTCCTCGGCACCGAGAAGGTGCCCGTCGGCGCGGCGGCGGTGACGCTGATCTCGCTCGAAGGACGGCAGCTGAGCCGCTCGGTCACGCACGACGACGGTTCGTACGGTGTGGCCGCGCCCGGCGCCGGCCCGTACGTCCTCATCGCCTCCGCGGACGGCTACCAGCCCCAGGCCACGAACATCGTCGTGGGCGACGCCCCGGTGACGTACGACATCCTGCTGAGCGGCACGAGCAGGCTGCTGGGCGCGGTCCGGTCCGCCGACAGCGGGGCACCCGTCGCCGGAGCCGTGGTCATCGTGACGGACGTACGCGGTGACGTACTCGCCACCGGACACACCGACTCCCTGGGCGAGTTCACCATCACCGACCTCGTGCCGGGCACCGTGACCCTCGCGGTCAACTCCGCCAAGCACCGCCCGCTGGCCCAGCCGGTGGAGATCGGCGGCGCCGGATCCACGCGGGTGGAGGTGGAGTTGCACCCGGGTGCGCACGTGCGCGGCACCGTCCGCGGCTCCGCCAGTGGTCCGCTGACCGACGCCCGGGTGACGCTCGTGGACGCGGCGGGCAACGTGGTCGCCTCGACGACGACCGGCCACGACGGTGCGTACGCCTTCTCCGACCTGGACAGCGGCGCGTACACGGTCATCGCGACGGGCTACCCGCCCCAGGCGGCCGGGGTCACGGTCTCCGGCGCGGGCATCGACGACCACGACATAGAACTGGCCCACGGCGAGGGGTAGTTCGCACCCCGGCTGCACACCAGCCTCCACAACCCCGGTCCGCGGGCGGCACCTTGAGCGGAGGGCACCGCCCGCGGGCCGGCCGGGGAAAGGGCTCCGGCCACGGCAGGAGCGGCAGGGGACGGCCGTGTCCCCGTCGCCGGAGACCCCCCGCACTTCCCCGGAGTCGCTTAGGGTCGGTGCACCCCCGGCCTCCCCTTTCGGGGGTGCACCCCCACCGCGTGTCCGTACGAGCCACCCCCTCCCCGCCCCACAGCGAACGGACCGTACGGCACGTACCGAACAGAAAAGAGAAGCGCCATGGCCCTCAGCGCACGCGTCCGCACCCGGGACGGCTGGGCCGTACCTCACGCCGTGGTCACCGTGACCGACATGTCCGGCCTGCAGGTGCTGCGCGCCGAGGCCGACCCCGAGGGCAGGGTGAAGGACGACACGCACCTCGAACCCGGCCCCTACACCGCGATCGTCACCGCCCTCGGATACGCCCCCACCGCGTCGACGGCACTCGTCACCGCGAGCGGCCGGGCCGAGCTCGGGCACGTCGTCCTCGCCCGCCAGGGCGGCGTCGATCTGCCCCCTCCGGGCCCCTGGACCATCGACCCGGTGCACTCCTCGGTCGTGGCCGTCGCCCAGCACCTCGGACTCTCCAGCGTCCAGGGCCGTTTCACCGAGTTCGGCGGCCGCTTCGAGGTCGCCCGCGACACGGTGCGCTCCCGCGTGGAAGCGGTCATCCAGGCGGCCTCCATAGACACCGGCAACGCCATGCGCGACGGCCACCTGCGCTCCGCCGACTTCCTCGACACCGACCATCACCCCGAGATCACGTACCGCTCCACCGGCCTCACCCCCGCCGGGCGCGACCGCTGGACCGTCCACGGCCGGCTCGGTCTGCACGGCGTCGTCCGCCCCGTCGACCTCGACCTCGCCTACCTCGGCACGGGCCCGGACCCCTGGGGCGGCATCCGCGCGGCGTTCCGCGCCACCACGGAACTCCACCGCGACGACTTCGCCATCACCTACAACCAGGTCCTGCAGGCGGGCATCGCGGCGATCGGGGCGACGCTGCGGGTGGAGCTGAACATCCAGGCGGTGCAGGGGGAGGAACTGCCGGAGGTGTGACCCCGTGTTCGGCGGGACACGCCTCAGGCGCGGCCCGGGCGGCGAGCCGTGTCCCGTGCGGTCCCGCTCGCCTCCTGCTCGGCCAGGGCGGACAGGGTCCGCAGGCTCCTGAGGAAGGTCTCGCGGTCCTCGTCCGGCAGTTGGGAGAGCAGCCGCTGTTCCTCGCCCTGCTGGATGGCGGACTGGACGGAGTCCCGCAGCCGCAGGCCCTCGGTGGTGAGGGAGAGCAGGCGTGCGCGCCGGTCCTTGGGGTCGGGCCGGCGACGGATCAGCCCGCGGTTCTCCAGGTCGTCGAGGACCGCGATGATGCGGGTCTTGTCCGCACGGATGGCCTCGGCCAGCGCGGCCTGGGTACGGATCGGTGTCTCGTCGAGGTGCAGCAGCACGGCGTACGCCCACATCGTCAGCCCGTGCGCGTCGAGGACCGGCTGCTCGGCGGCCATCAGGGTGCGCAGCAGCGGCATCACCATCTCGGCGAGATCGGGGCGGGGCGCCCGTCCCTCCGGCGGGGTGCCCTCGGCGTCTCCCTGGACTGCGTTCTCGACCATGGCCAAGAAAATACCCGTTGACAAATCATAGGCGCGAGCACATCGTAAGCGCATGCCTATCAATTCTCTCGCGGACCTGGACCGGTTACGACACCTCGATGCCCAGGCGGTCCGGCACACCGTGTCCCTGGTGCGCGGGGTGACCTCCGACGGCCTGGGCCGCCCGACGCCCTGCTCGGCATGGACGCTGGCCGATCTGCTCGCCCACATGACCGCCCAGCACCACGGGTTCGCCGCGGCCGCGCTCGGGCACGGCGAGGACCTGGCGCACTGGCAGGTCCTCCCGCCCGCCGAGGACGCCGCAACGGAGTACGCCGAGGCGGCGGAGCTGGCCATCACCGCGTTCGCGTCCGTGACCGCCCCCGACCGCGTCTTCACCCTCCCCGAACTGCCGGCCGTCCAGACGTTCCCGGCCGCCCGGGCCATCGGCTTCCACTTCCTCGACCACGTGGTGCACGGCTGGGACATCGCCCGCAGCCTGGGCCTCGCGTACGACCCCGATCCCGAACTCCTGGCCGCCGCACTGCCCATCGCCCTCGCGGTCCCGGACGGCGGCCTCCGCCTCGCCCCGGACAGCGCGTTCCGCCCGGCGCTGCCCGCCCGGGACGGGGCGAGCGCGCTGGAGCGGATCCTGACGGCCCTGGGCCGGTCGCCGGGTTGGCGCGCCCCGACCGGCGACAGGGCATCGGGCTCTGGCTCAAGCCCGATCTCAAGCCCGATCTTGAGCCCGATCTCGAGCCCCAGCCCGGACCAGGGCTCCGCCGTCGTCCGGAGCACGACATGCTGAGGTCCTCGTGGACGCCCGGCCCGGCCCACGGCCACGAGGGCCCGTTCCTGGTCAGCGTCACCGACTTCGAGCTCAGGACCATCAGGGACCTCCCCGGCGTCTACCGGGAGGCCCGCGGGCTGGCCGCGCGGTGGCCGGACCTCGCGGGGGCGTACGGGATGTGGCTGTGGACGGTCCCCACCGCCCGCCGATGCGGTGCCGTGGCCGTCTGGCGCGACACGGCCGCCCTGCACGAGTTCATCGCCTGGCCGCCCCACGTCGCGATCATGCGCGCCTACAAGGGCCGCGGCACGCTCACCTCGACCACCTGGCAGGCGGACGAGTTCGACCCGGGGGCGACCTGGACCCGCGCCCGGGCCGCGTTGCGGACGCCACGGCGGTAACGGTCCCACCGCTGTTACGGGCATGGTGGTGTCGTGACGCAGTTCGTACCAGCCATTCCGCAAACCGAAGGCTGACCATGGCCAGGACCGAGTACTACGACGACCCGGACGCCCCCCGGCCCAACAGCATGGTCGTCGCGGCCTCGGCCGTGGTCACGGACGAAAGGGGCCGCATCCTGCTCCAGCGGCGCCGGGACAACGACCTGTGGGCCCTGCCGGGCGGAGGCATGGACCTCACCGAGTCCCTCCCCGCGGCGGCGGTACGCGAGGTCAGGGAGGAGACCGGCCTGGACGTGGAGATCACGGGCCTGGTCGGCACGTACACGGACCCGAAGCACATCATCGCCTACACGGACGGCGAGGTACGCCGCCAGTTCAACATCTGCTTCACGGCGCGCGTCACGGGCGGGCGGCTCGCCCTCTCCGACGAGTCCACGGACCTCCGCTTCGTCCCCCCGGAAGACCTCACCACCCTCCCCATGCACCCCACCCAACGCCTGCGCCTCGAGCACTTCCTGGAACACCGGGAGCACCCTCACCTCGGCTGACGCCGCTGACGCCGCTGACTCGGCTGACGCCCGGCTGCAGGAGTTCAGCCGCGTAGGTGCGACACCACCGAGCGCATCGCGTGCTCCACCGCGTGGCGGGACTGTTCCGTGTCATCGATCGTCTCGAAGCCGTGGTGGGCGGCCGGCACGTCGATCACCTCGACGTCGGTCCCGCACTCCTTGGCGGCGGCCAGGAACTCCTCGACCGTGGCGGCGATCTCGGGGTTCTCCAGGCCCACCCGGGTCAGCACGATCGGCAGCCGTCCCGCACCGCTGACCGCCTCGGCCGGGCGGAAGCGAGGGTCGATGGCCCCCCAGCCGGGCAGCGGCGCGAGGAGGGGGTAGTTCAGGGCCACGCACCGCAGCCATGACGGGGGCACCGCGAGCCAGTGCGCGGCCAGCAGCCCGGCGCCGGAGAAGCACCACAGCGCGATGCGCTCGGGGTCGACGCGCGGGTCGGCCCTGAGTAGTTCGACGGCCTCGGTGACGTCCTGGGCGGCGCGCTCCTGGTCGTCGAGGCCGTGCAGCCGGTGGTCCACGGTCGCGCCGATCACACCCAGGCTCGCGGCGTACCGGCCGTAGCCGACGAACGACGGCCAGTCGCGCGGTGTGGGGCGCATGTCGGCGGGGACCGGGCCACCGTGCACGAACACCACCGCCGGGCGGGGGCCGGCGTCGGGCGCTGCGGGCCCGCGGAGCCCGCCGAGCCCGCCGAGCCCGTCGGGTACGTAGAGGTCTACTCGTCCTACGCGCTCACGGGCCCGCTCCGGTACGTCCAGCACGAAGGGCCGGAGGTACGAGGGCGCCCTGTCGGTCGCGGTGATGCGGTGTCCCTCTCCCTCCGCCGCCCTGAGCAGCACCTCGGTCAGCTCCTCGGGGCAGGAGAGCATCGGCCAGTGCCCGGTGGCGAGTTCGAAGAAGCCCACCTCGGGCCTGGCGAGGGGCTGGAGCTCCGGCCGTCCCATCGCGACCAGGTCCTCGACCAGGGCGATGTTCAGGCCGTTCCCGGTGCACAGGACACCGGTCGTGGGCAGTGCGCCGACCGCGCCCGAGAGCCTGAGCGGCCGCGTGAGCGTGCCCGCCGGCTGCGGTGCGGCGAGGCGCGTGAGCCGGGCCAGTGCCGCCTCCGTCAGACCGGCGGTGCTGCCCCAGCGCTGCCAGCCGTCGGCGGATGTCGGCGCGGGGATCCGCCAGTCGTCCTCCCCGGGCCGCACCGGTTGCCCCGGTTGCCCTGGTTGCCCCGGTTGCCCGGAGCGGCCGTCGCGGCCGTCGCGGAGCTGTCGGCGGACCTCCTCGTCCGGCACCAACTGCTGGGCCGTGTCGCCGTCCTTCGGCAGGCCCGCGTCCAGGTACACGATCCGGGTGATCCGCTCCGGGCGGCGGTCGGCGGCGCCCAGCACCGGGTGGATGCCGTAGTCGTGGCCGACGATCACCACCTCGGCGGCGTCCACGCCGTCGATGACCCGCACCACGTCCTCGATGTGCGTCTCCAGGTCCGTTGCGGGCATCGCCTCGTCGCGGCGGTCCCCCATGCCGGTGAGGGTCACCGGGTGCACCTCGGCATCCGCCTGCCTCAGCCCCTCGGCCACCTCCCGCCAGATCCAGCCTCCGGTGAAACAGCCCGACACCAGTACGAACGCCGTCATGTCCGCCTCCTCGCCCCGCTCAGTCCGCTCAGTCCACTCGGTCCGGTCGGTCCGGTCGGTCCTCTCGGTCCGCTCGGTCCACTCGGTCCGGTCGGTCCTCTCGGTCCACTTGGTCCGCCGGTACGGTAGGAACTCCCCCTGAGGGAGGTTCAAGCGGTGTTTCCAGACGGCATGTTGAGCATCGGGGAGCTCGCCGAGCGGGCGGGCGTCACCGTGAAGACGGTCCGTTTCTACTCCGACCGCGGACTGCTGCCCGAGGCCGCCCGCAGTACCGGGGGCCACCGCCGTTACGGGCCCGAGGCGCTCGACCGGCTCCGCCTGATCCGTTCGCTGCGGGCCCTCGACCTGCCGGTCGGCGACATCGACCGCGTTCTCGACCGGGAGGACACCTGGGAGGACGTCCTCGCCGGGCAGTTGAAGGAGCTCGGCTCCCAACTGGCCGCGCTGCGCTGGCGCCAGGCCGCGCTGCACCTCCTGGGGGAGGGCACGGCCGAGGAGCGCGCCGACCGACTGCGGCTGGTCGGCGCCTTCCTCGACGGCGTCCTCCCGCCGGACACGGCCGCGCTGGCCCGCTTCTGGCGGCGCGTGCTGCCGGTACGGCTCCCGGCCCGGCAGGTCTCGTGGATCCTCGACGCCGCCGTGCCGCAACCGCCGGAGGACCCCACCCCGGACCAGGTGCTGGCCTTCGCCCGGCTGCACGCCCTCGCCACGATGCCCTGCCCTCCGGGCCACGACTGGCGGCCCCCGCCTCCGGAGCAGGACCCGGAGTACCGCCCGGCGGTGTTGTACGGCGGCCTCGGCGAGGCGTACGAGCTGGCCGCGCCGGCCCTGCGCAGCGGGCGGGCGCCGCACGAGGGCGAGGCACTCGACTGCTTCGTCTCCGCCTACGCCCACGCCCACGGCGCCCGGGACACGCCCGGCTTCCGCCGCCGGCTGAGCCGGAGACTCGACCGGTCGGCCCACCCCGTGATGGACCACTACTGGCGCCTCGCCGGCGAACTGGCCACGCCGCACGCCCCCACCCTCGGCGCCGCCCACGACTGGCTCCGCGCCGCCCTGGACCTCCCCGTCAAACGCTTCTGTTCAGACCGGCAAACTGCCCTTGGCGACTGAGAACGGTGCGGGACCGCCCCGGCGTGATGACGACCGCGGCTGCCTCGCGGGCTCGGACCAGTGAGTCACGCTCGCCGACCTCTGTGTCCACGCCGTCCAGTGCGGTCGCGGAGTCGTACTTCTTGACGAGGTCGTGTCCGGCCAGGACGGTGCTCATGATGGTCTGCTCCCGAGGGTGTCTCAGCGCTCGAACTTCCAGAAGACCGTCGGTTCGTCCGCCGAGCCGGTGACCTTCACCGTCCGGACCGGGATGGTGATCCGCTTGCCGCCGGCCTTCGCCGTGCAGGTCTCGGACGCCCCTACGACCGCCGGCAGCGCGTTCGGGCAGGACACGTTCCGGATCTCCTGGCCGACCCAGGGCAGCGGGTGGTACCAGCCCTCGATCCGGGATTCGAGAACGCCGTGGTGGACGGCCGGGTGGCCGTCCACCTTCACGTACAAGTACTTGCGAATGCGTTCGACCTCGGTGTGCTGCATGTTCTTGCCTGCGGCGAGATAAGTGAGGACGCCTGCGAGCGCCCCCACCACCGCCACGCCGCCGACGGCACCGACGAGGAAGCTGCGCTGCATCACGTACTCCTGGAGGCCAAGGGGAAGAAGCGGCTCCACTCTCGCCCGCGGGCACGGGCGCGCGCCTCATCCGAACGGCCATAACCGCAGTCACGGCTCCTCGGCCGTTCGGCCGATACCGTCGCCCACGGCCTCGCATAGCGTGATCCGCATGAGACCCCCTTCCACCCGAGGCTGCACACGCGGCTTCGGCGCTGGTGCACTGTTCGCGGCGTCGGCCCTCGACCTGGCAGTTGTCAACGGTCTCGGCGACAGTCACTGGCCGACGGTGTGCGTGCTGCTCGTCGGCCTGACCTGCGTGCTGTGGCCCGCCAGGTGGAGGCCCGCCTGGCTCACCCCACAGGTGCGCACCCTCGTGCCGGCCATGGTCTCCGTCCTGTTGACCGCGGTGGCGGCGGTCACCGGCCGCCCGGAGCCGGCGGGTCCGGGCGAACTGACGGTGCTGCTGTGTCTGCTCTTCGTCGCCGTACGGCACTGCCCGCCGCGCTGGGCCGTGGTGTGCGGTGTGCTCAACGCGGTCGCCCTGCTCGCCATGCCGGAGCGCGTCACGCGGTCGCCGTGGCTGTCGAGCGAGGCCCTGCTGTACGAGGTGGTGGGCCTCCTCCTGATCGGCGCCACCGCCGGGGTGGCCGGCTACGTCCGCTCGCTGGACTACCGCAGGACCGTCACAGAGGCCGAGACGCGTCGAGCCGAGCGCCTGGCCATCGCCGCCGACCTGCACGACTTCGTCGCCCACCACGTCACCGGCATCCTCGTGCAGACCCAGGTGGCCCGCATGATGGCCGCCACCCGGCCCGACGAACTCGACCCCGTCCTGGGGAGCATCGAGCATGCGGCGACGCAGGCGCTGGCGTCGATGCGCCGCACCGTCGGCGTACTGCGGGACACCGGCCACGACGCGGCCGAACGCCGGCCGGTGGGCGACCTCGCGGGCATCACCGAGCTGACCGAGCACTTCGCGGTGCCCGGCCAGAACGTGGTGGTGCACCGCGACCCCGCCCTGCCCGACGACCTGCCGTACGAGGTGCAGGCGGCGGCCTTCCGGGTCGTCCAGGAGGCGCTGACCAACGTGCGACGCCACGCCGGCGACGCCACCGAGATCACCGTCGCACTGGGCTACGACGGCGGCCTCCTGACGGTGACGGTGACGGACGACGGCCGCGGCGGCACCCAGCTTCCGGGCGCCGCCCACGGAGGGGGCTTCGGTATCGTCGGCCTCACCGAACGCGTCAGCGCCCTCGACGGCGAACTGCGTGCGGGACCGCGGTCAGGGCAGGGCTGGCAGGTCCGGGCGCACATCCCTGTGGGAATCGACAACCCGAGGTCGGTGGCGGTGTCCGGCGGTCATCGGCCGTAGGTTGTCGACGGCGCCGGTCGCCCGTGAGGCGCGCCCGTCGCGCGCGGGACGCGGGTCACCCGTGAGGGAGCCACCGGTACGCCGGTGGCCGATCGCCGATGGCCGGTCTTCGGTTACCGGTCGCCGGTCGCTGGTCGCCGGTCGCCGATGGCGGTCTCCGGTCGCCGGTCGCCGGGCTGCCTCACGGGTGACGGACGGACCGGATCTCAGTCCTGGTACACCCTGTTGGTGCCCGGACCTCCGGAGAGCGTGTCGGTGCCCCGGCCGCCGTACAGCACGTCGTCCCCGCTGTTGCCGTACATGGTGTCGTTGCCGTCCTCGCCGTACAGCGTGTCGTTGCCCTTGCCGCCGTAGACCTCGTCGTTGTCGGCCTTGGCGTGGATGACGTCGTTGCCGTCGTCGCCGTAGAGGGCGTTGATGTCGCCGGTTCCGGTCAGGGAGTCGTTTCCGGCGTCGCCGTGGCAGTTGTACGCGCAGGCGCCGGTGATGGTGTCGTCGCCGTCGCCGCCGTTGGCGCCCAGGCCGCTGCCGCCGCCGTCGATGCGGTCGTCGCCGTCGTCACCGTTGTACTGGATCTGTCCTTCGCCCTTGAGCACGTCGTCGCCCGCGCCGCCGTGGAGGGCGGCGATCGCACCGCCGTCGGGGCCTATCGTCGCGGTGTCGTCGCCGTCACCGAGGTCGGCCTCGTAGGTGGTCGAGTCGTCGGATCCCAGAGGGGCCGCGATCGTGCACTGGACGACGCCGCGGTCGGTCGCCGACGGGTGGACGCAGCTGTCCCACTGGCTCGCGGACGCGTCGATGGCCATGTCGACCTGGTCGCGGAAGGTGATCTGGAAGTCCTCCCCGAACTGGGAAGGGTCGACGTCGACGACCTTCACGGAGACCGCCAGCCGGTTCGTCTGGCCGGCGGCGGCCTTGTACCAGAGCGCGCCGTCGTCATGGACAAGGGTGGCCGGGCCCGGCTCGGCCGCGGTGTCCGCCTGGGCGGCCGAGGCCGAGAACACGGCCCCTCCTAAGGCGAGGGCGAGCGTGGCGGTGGCGGCGATGATTCCGTGCTTACGCATGCAGAAGTGCCCCTTCGGGAACTGGTGTTGGTCCATCGCGGTCAGGAACGTGATCGTGCGACCGGTCGTTGTCTTCGATCACCCGCGAAGACAGCACGCCAGGAGCGGGGGTTGCGCCCCACGCGCCACTTCAGTTGCCTGGGGCGAACATGTCACCCCAGGGCTTCCTGACGTTCTGCTGGAGACCACCGGAAGGCAACCCCCTGAGCGCGGCGGGCCTAACCCCCGAGCTTCTCCCGCAGCTCCTCGATGTCGGCCACGAACCAGGTCTGCCGCCCCCTGTCGCACTCGCGGACGAAGTCCCGCAGTGCCGAACTGGCCTCCGTGTGCCGGGAGATGTCACCGAGCACCACGAGCCCCATGCGGTACTGGACGAACTTCTGGACGATGTCGCCCGCGACACGGGTGCTCAGCCGGAAGAACGCCTCGTCGAACCGCTCGACGGGCACGACGACCCACTCGGCACCCTGGTACGAGGCGTTGCCGATGAGGTCCAGGGCATCGCTTTCGCTGCCGATGCGCTCGCCCTCGGGGGCGCATATCAGGACGGGGACGTCGAGGATCTTCTCCAGGCTGCTGCTCATGGTCGCCAAGGTAGTTGTGCCCGCGGACGGGGGAGACGGCATTTTCAGAGCGCCTGCGGGGGAGGTGCGAACGGGTCCTCCGGGGTCGGCCGGCCGCTGTTGCCGCTGTTGCCGCTGTCTCGGACCGCCCACGGTGGTGGTACGGGAGTCCAGTCAGGGCCGCGGTGGGCGAGCCACCACCTCCCGATGGTGTGGTACTTCTCCTCGAACCCGCTGTCCCAGGCGAGGAACCCGGTGATGGGAGCTCGCAGGGGAGTACGGCGCCCTCCTGCCTCGTAGAGGACGAGCCTACGGGTGCCCATGTAGGGCTCGATATGGATGGCCTGCACGTTCGACCACGGGATGGTGCGTCGGCGCAGGTTGCGGACGACGGCGGCCGACGAGGTGAGGGTGATGCCGAAGCGCGGGGCCAGGAGCAGGTTGAACAACGGCATGCCGATCCACACGCGCGTCATGAGGACGAGCCCGGGGGGCGGCGGCCCGTGCAGCCGGAAAAGGGACTGGAGGGCCATGCCCGTTACGGCGAGGGGCAGGGCAGGGAGCCCTCTCTGTGCGAGGGTCAGCCGGTAGCGCACGCTCTCCGGCGACGGCGCCTCCTTCGAGGACCGCTCCATGCCCCACCACCGTTCAGCCGTTCGGCTCAGCCACTCGGCGCGGCCCCGCTGCGGCCGTCACCGCTGCAGCATGGACGCGCCGGACCACGCAGTCCACCAACGGCGGCTCAAATCAGAGCCTGTTCAGAGCCGTTCAGAGCCGTTCAGAGCCGTTCAGAGCCCGTAGCGACTCTTCACGTGGCGCCAGAAGTCGCGGAACATCCACTTGTCGAAGTCCGTGATCTGGGCGGCGGAGCCTGCCTTCATCAGGAAGCAGCACTGGCCCGTCGGCGTCCAGTCGTAGAAGTCGTCCAGGCCGAAGGTGTGGCCCACCTCGTGCAGGTAGATGTGGATGTTCTCCTGGTTCAGGGCGCCGGTGAAGTACTCCTGGCCCACGCGCTGGCCCCAGTCGCCCCCGGCTCCGCCCTGGAAGCCCTTCGTCAGCCAGAGGGACTGGTCGTAGTGACGGGCCACACCGCCGGGGCAGCGGGAGTAGTTGCCGTCCTGGTGGAAGAAGCGGCCGCAGTCCGGCAGGCACTGGGGGGCTCCGGCGCCGTCGAGGACGCCGGAGTAGATGTCGACGGAGTTGTCGGTCCACTGGAGCGTCGAGCGGTTCTTCACCGCCCAGCCGACGATGTTCACCGGCACGTTCGTGTACGGCCAGGCGTTGTGGCCCTTGCCGTTCTCCACCATCGCCGACATCCATTTCGCGAACTGCTTCTTCAGCGCGGCGTGGATGCTGTCGCGCAGGGCGGCGCTGACGGGGGCGTCGGACTCCCAGCGGACGCAGTAGTTGATGCTGCCGCGGTTGGCCATGACCTGGTCCCAGCCGTAGTTGCGGAAGCCGTACAGGTCGGGGTACGTCGACTCGACGTGCCGCCACACCTCGTTCAGCGGCTGGACGAGGTTCGAGGGCGGGTTCCAGTCGTCGGCGGCCTGGGCGCGGGCGGCCTGGGTGCGGGGCTCGGCGGCCTGGGTGCGGGGCTCGGCGGCCTGAGCGCCGGCCGACATCGTGCCGGCCGTCATGACGAGGGCGGCGAAGACCGACAAGACCGTGAGCAGTCGTGCGAGGTGCTTGCGCATGGCGAACTCCTCGTGTGGGGGAGGTTTCGCCTACAGGTCGCCGCCGAGGAGGAAGAGGTTGCCCCGCGGGCACGGGAGAGCTCTCGGGCAGGGGCGAACCCTCGGGCACAGGACGGCCGGAGACGAAGGTGTCCGGGCCCGTTGGTACGGCCTCCCGTAGGTACGGCCGGCGCCCGGACACCTGCGTTCCGTTCCCGTTGCCGGACTCCGCCACGAGTGGACCAGCGGGACGGCAGGACCAAGGGGGAGTTGTCCTGCCGCGCGGGAACGGTCTCGGGGAGGTGCCCACAAGCATCTTTGGGGCCGGGTCGGCGGGCGGGGAAGGCCGTGCCGCGATTGTCCGAAGAACTCTGATGCAGTGTGTGACAAGAGAGTTCAGAGTGACGGAAGTGGCTACGTTCGGTGCCCCACGGCTCTTCACCCCTCTGATGAAGCTTTGATGTGGCTCGGATGCTCCTGTGACACTCGTCCTGTTGTCTGTACATGAAGGCCGCGCCGGGCGGCGGCGCTGCCCCCCTGGTCCAAGGACGACGCCCATGGCCACACAGCCTCTTCTCCTCCAGTCGGAGCCGGCCCGGTCGGCCCCATCAGACCGGTCGGCGCCGGTGCGCCCCCTGCTCCCGGGGTTCGTCGCGCTCGCGGCGGGCGCCGGGCCCGTGGCTCCGACGCAGGCCTGGGCCGTGCTGGGCATCCAGGCGATGGGCTTCACCGATCACGCGCTGACCAGGGTGATCGGACGGTTCTGCGGGACCGGCACCCTGGTTCGGCTGAGCGGCGGACGCGGGCACGTCCTGGCGCCCGCGGGGGACCGGCAGCAGGCACTGCGGCTGGCACGCCGGCTGCGTGCCGAGTTCGGTGACGCGGTGTGGATCTCGGTGGCCTGGCGGCCGTACGAGGAACTGGCGGGCGGCGTACGGGAGGCCGAGGACGTCCTGCGGGTCGTGTGTGCGCTCGGGCGGCGGCCAGGCGTACACCAACTCGACGACGTGGCCGTGGAGTTGGCGGTGGCGAGCAACGCCGACGTGTCGCGGCGACTGGCGGCGCTCATCGAACCCGTCGTCAAGCGGCCGGAGTTGCTGCGCACCCTGGAGGCGCTGATCGCCGCCGACGGCAACCGCGCCCGGGCAGCGGCGGACCTCATCATCCACCGCAGCACCATCGACTACCGGCTGGGCCGCATCGAGGCCCTGACCGGCCACTCACCGGTCCGGGTCCGCGGACTCCACACCCTGTGCACGGCCCTCGCCGCCCACGCCCTGACCCGCCCTCGGGGCACGTCGACATCTGAAGCCTGACGCTTCCCTCCGGGGGCGTCACAGGTCGGCGGAGTCTGGGGCGCCGGAGGGGTTTTCAGGGGCGCGGGGAACTGCGCGACCAGCCACACCCAACCCGCACCAACCCGCCCACCCCAACCACCCCCACCCGGGCTTCAGCTCGCCGACACCCCCGGCCAAACCGCCGAGGCATCATCGCGGCCAGGATCAGGCAGGCGAACAGCCCGTACGGGAACCGTGCGGACCTCCCCACCGGTGACCACCGTCCAGGGCACCGCCCGCCCCGAGTAACAGAGGGTCGTCAACGCGAACACCCCGTCGGCATAGACCTCGACGTACTCACCGACCGTCAGAACGCGCAGCGTCGTGGCAGGTTCGGCCAGCACGGTCTCACCGAGGCGAACCCCGTCCGGACCAGTGACCCAGAGTTCTTTACCGTCGCAGCCAACGACGAGGGCAGGCTGTTCACCACACGCACGCAGCACAACCTCCACCCGCCCCGACAGCACCACGTCACCCACGGCGTGCGGCACCACTCCCTCCGTCACCTCGCCGAGCCAGGCATCCACCCCCGCCCACCACTCCAGCCGCGGCACCGAACCCGTCCCCACCACAAGGGACTTGGGCTGTGCGAGCATCCCACGGCACCGCTCCCCCGCGTCCGTGAGGCCGACACGGCGAGGCGTGGTGTGCAGGACCACCCGGGAGCCCGCGGGATCCCGGATCACGCGGGGGGCGTACGAGCCCGTCGGGCCGAGCATGCCGTGGCGCGTCCACGGACCCCGCAGCCGCGGAGCCGTCCACGCCTCGAAGCCCCGGGTCTGGCCGATGGACCCGAGCAGCAGCCAGCCACCGTCATCGAGCCGCTCCAGCACCGGGCACTCCAACTCGTCCACGTCACCCGGGGACACCAGCGGCGGATGCACCGTCCAGTGCTCCAGGTCGTCGGACGTGGCCAGGGCGACGCAGCCGCTGACCTCCACCGGGAGGGAGGCGTCACTGGCGCAGATCACCATGACCCAGCCGTCGGACTCGTCGTCGCGTACGACGAACGGGTCGCGCCAGCCCATCCGCTCCCCCGTGCGGTACCAGCGCGGATCCGCCTCGACGACCGGCCCGGTGCCGTGGCGGCGCCAGCCGGTGCCGTCGGTACGGTCCGAGTACGCGAGACCGACGGACTGCAGGGGCCAACCGTCCGGCGTCAACCCGGAGACACCGGTGTAGAACATCGCCATCCCGCCCCCGCCCCCGTCTCCATGCTGGAACGGATGCATCGTCCACACCGCCTGCCCGTCGAACCGCCCCGGCAGACCGTTGCCGAAGGCCGTGCCCTGGGGCTGCCAGTGGACCAGGTCCGTGGAGGTGGCCCGGCCGTAGGAGGTCTCCATCCGCAGATGGTCGAACTCGGCGGTCCAGGGGCCCTGGAGGTGCAGCACCGCGTAGGTGCCGTCACCGTCGCGGAGCAGGGCGAAGTCGTTCAGGCACAGACCGGGCGGGGCGTATCGCATGCGGACTTCCTGTCGGCTCACAGCGCTCAAACGCATGCGCTGAACAGTGATGAACCATCGAGATCTTCAGAATCTGTGCAAGTAAAACTGAACGCAAACGCTTGCGCAACAGCCAAGGCGGGTCTACGGTCACGTCACCCACAGATCACACCGACGTGAAATCGACGGGAGGGACCGCACCGTGACGGTCAGCATCACCGATGTCGCCCGCGCCGCCGGAGTCTCGGCGTCCACCGTGTCCCGCGCACTGCGCGGCCGGCCGGGCGTGTCCGAGGAGGTACGGGCACAGATCGCGGCCGTCGCCGACCGGCTCGGATACACCGCCTCCCGGTCGGCCTCCAGCCTGGCCAGCGGACGCACGTACACGATCGGGGTCGTCGCCCCGTACATCGGCCGCTGGTTCTTCGGCACCGTCCTGGACGCCGCCGAGCAGGTGTTCAGCGCCGCCGGGTACGACGTTCTGCTGTACAACCTGGGATCGCCGGAGGCACGCAAGCGCTTCTTCACCCGGCTTCCGGTGCGCAAGCGGGTGGACGCCCTGTGGTCGCTGCTGATCCTGGACCCGGACGAGAGCGCCGCGCTGCGTTCCCTCGGGGTGCCGCTGGCCGGCGCGGTCGGCGGGGCGGGCGAGGGCTTCACCGTGGTCGGCATCGACGACCGGGCGGGTGCCGAGATGGCCGTACGGCATCTGGTGAACCTGGGCCACCGCAGGATCGGCATGATCTCCGGGGCCAGCGGCCCCCTGCACTGGACCGCTCCCATCGACCGCCGCGACGCGTACCTCGGCGTTCTCGCGGAGTCCGGGATCGCACACGATCCCGCGCTGGAGGCCGACGGCGGCTACACCGTCAAGGGCGGCGAGGAGGCCATGACCCGGCTGCTGGCCGCCTCACGACCGCCGACCGCCGTGTTCGCGCAGTCCGACGAGATGGCGATGGGCGCGCTGCGCGCCCTGCGCCGGCACCGTCTGAGGGTGCCGGACGACGTCTCCGTCGTCGGCTTCGACGACCACGAACTCGCCGAGGTGGTCGGGCTGACGACGGTCGCCCAGCCGGTCGCGGGCCAGGGCGCCGAGGCCGCCCGGCTGCTGCTGCGGCAACTCGACGAGCCGGACGCGGAGGCGCCCACCGACAAGGTGCGGATGCCCATCCGCCTCGTCCTGCGCGAGACCACCGCCCCGCCCAGCCCGCGCGGGCCCCAGTAATCCCACCCGAGTGCTCACACCCTCACCAGCACCGACGCACGGAGGCACGCACCCATGAACGCCGGAACCAGCAGGTTCAGCATGCCCAGCGGACCCAGAAGGCACCGACACACGGCCCGTACGGGCCTGGCCCTCGTCCTCCCCCTGGCGGCGCTGGCCGCGTGCGGCGGGGGCGGCGGCAGCGACGCGACCGCCGAGGCGGGCAGCGGCAAGGGCACCATCAGCGTGTGGGCCCACCAGGGCCAGAAGAGCGAGACAGAGGCACTGCAGAGCGCGGTGAAGGCCTTCAACTCCTCGCAGAGCAAGGTCAAGGTCGAGCTGAAGCTGATACCCGACACCGACTACACCAAGACCATCACCGCCACCGACGCCTCCAAGCTGCCGGACGTGATGGAGTTCGACGGCCCCACCATGGCGAACTTCGTCTACAACAAGAAGCTCGCCGCGATCGACGACTACGTCTCCGCCAAGACCCTGGACAACGCCACCGACGCGGCCAAGGCGCAGGGCGAGATCGACGGCAAGCACTACGGCCTGGGCATGTACGACTCCGGGCTCGGCATCTACGGCAACAAGAAGCTGCTCGACGCGGCCGGGGTGAAGTACCCCACGGGCCTCGCCGACGACTGGACGGCGGACCAGTTCACCGCCGCTCTCAAGGCGCTGAAGGCCAAGGACGCCGACGGCAAGGTCGTCGACCTCCAGGAGACGAGCGGCTACGCCAACGAGTGGGGCACCTACGGCTTCGCCCCGATCGTCTGGTCCGCCGGCGGCGGGCTCCTCAAGGACGGCAAGGCCGAGGGCGCGATCGACTCGCCCGCCGTCGTGTCGGCGCTGAAGACGTGGCAGTCCTGGAAGCCGTACACCGACCCCAACACCGACGGCAACGCCTTCGCCAAGGGACGCGTCGCCCTGAGCTGGGTCGGCCACTGGATGTACCCGGCGTACAGCGAGGCGCTCGGCAAGGACCTCGTCGTGCTGCCGCTGCCCGACTTCGGTGACGGGCCGAAGACCGGTCAGGGTTCCTGGGCCTGGGGCATCGGCGCCAACACCAAGAACGCCAAGGCCGCGGGTGCCTTCCTCGACAGCCTGCTGAACGACCGGAACGTCAGCGCGATGACGAAGGCCAACGGCGCTCCGCCCGCCACCAAGTCGGCGCTCGCCGCGAGCGAGCTGTACAAGAAGGGCGGCCCGCTCCAGCTCTTCGCCGACCAGCTCGCCAAGCCGTGCGGCGACAGCGACATCTCCACGTCCTGTGTGGCCGTCACCCGCCCGGTGACCGCCGGATACCCCGTGGTGACCGCGAAGTTCAGCGAGGCCCTGAACTCGATCTACGGCGGCGCCGACCCGAAGAGCGCCCTGAGCAAGGCCGCCCGCGCCATCGACCAGGACTTCTCGGACAACGCCGGCTACGAGATCCCGTAGGAACCGTCGGTGAGGGCGGGCGCGCACGTCACACCGCACCCGCCCCCGCCGGGAACAGGACCCCCTCGTGAAAACCGTGGATTCCACGCACGCCTCGCTCCCCGACGGCCGGACGCAGACCCCACCCGCAGCCTCAGCCTCCGTGAAGCCCACGCGCACCGGGCGCGGGAACCGCGACTGGCTGCACGGCCTGCTGATGTCCGCCCCCGCGGTCGGCGGCCTCATCGCCTTCGTCGGCATCCCGTTCGTCTACGCGGTCGTGCTCTCCTTCTACAACGTGCGCCTCGGCTCGCCGCTGGAGCCCACGTTCTTCGGTCTGGAGCAGTACCGGCGGCTGTTCACCGACCCCGACCTGTCCGGCCCGTTCCTGCGGGCGCTGCTGAACAACCTGACCTTCGCCGTGGTCGTCGTCCCCCTGCAGACGGGCCTCGCGCTCGGCCTCGCGATCCTGCTCAACCGCAAGCTGAAGGCCATCGGCCTGTTCCGTTCCCTCTTCTTCCTGCCGGTCGTCTTCCCCATGGCGCTGGTCGCCGTGATCTGGCGGCTGATCCTCGCCCGCAGCGACCAGGGCATGCTCAACTCCGTGCTGCACGGCTTGAGTTTCGGCAACTGGGGCGCGTTCGACTGGCTCGGCGACTCCGTCACCGCCATGGCCTCGGTCATCGTCCTGTCCGTCTGGCAGGGCGTCGGCTTCCAGATGGTGATCCTGCTGGCCGGACTCCAGCAGATCCCGGGTGAGCTGTACGAGGCCGCCCAGCTCGACCGGGCGAGCCGGTGGCAGCAGTTCCGCCACGTCACGCTGCCCGGCATCCGCGGCACCCTCGTCTTCGTGGCGCTGCTGACGTCGGTGCTGTCCTTCCGGGTCTTCGACCAGGTGTACGTGCTGATCCGGGGCGGCGGTCTGGACGAGGACGCCACCCGCACGGTGATGTACCAGGCCGTCACCACCGCGTTCGACCAGAACAACATCGGCCAGGCGTCCGCGATCACGGTCGTCTTCTTCCTGATCGTCGTGGTCCTGACCCTCGTCCAGCGCCGCGTCGTCCGCTCCGACAACGAGGACTGACCGACCATGAGCACCAGCACGCACACGAGCACCGGCCTGACCCGAACCCGGATCCGTACGCCGCTGCGCCGCTTCCTGGACTACGCGGTCCTCTCCGTCCTGGCCTTCGTCTTCGCGCTCCCCGTCCTCTATCTCTTCCTCGGCAGCCTCAAGCCGTCCGACGAGGTCCTGAACGGCCTCACGGGCTTCCTCCCCACCCACCTGTCCTTCGACAACTACACGGCCGTCCTCGACAGCCTCAACTCCGACAGCACGGGTTACTTCTGGCGCTTCATGGGCGTCTCACTGCTGCTGGCGTTCGTGGTCGTGACAGGCGGACTGTTCGTCAACTCGATGGCGGCGTACGGGCTTTCACGGCTGAAGTGGCGCGGCAGGGAGGCGGTCTTCACTCTCGTCCTCCTCCTGATGCTGGTCCCGTTCGAGTCGGTGGCGGTCCCGCTCTTCTACATGTTCAACGACCAGCGGAACACCCTCTTCATCCAGGCCATCCCCTTCGTCGCCAACGCCTTCTCCGTGTACCAGTTCCACACGTTCTTCCGCTCGATCCCGCCGAGCATCGAGGAGGCGGCCCGCCTGGACGGCGCGGGTCCGTGGCGCACCTTCTTCGCGATCATCGTCCCGATGTCGAAGCCGGTGTTCGCCTCGGTCGCGATCCTCACCTTCCTCACCCAGTGGGGCTCGTTCCTGTGGCCGGTCCTGATGGTGTCCGACCCGTCGGTCCGCCCGCTCCCCCTGGAGATGAGCGTCTTCCAGGGCCAACAGCCCCCGGACTGGGGCCAGATCCTCGCCTTCGGCGTCCTGCTGATCCTGCCGGTCGTCGTGATCTTCGCCTTCTTCCAGCGGTGGTTCGTCCAGGGGGTGGCGAGCTCGGCGGTGAAGGGCTGAGGACGGGGGTGCGGCCGGACCGGTACTCACCCATCCAGGGCAGCCGTCAACTCCCCATATGTACCAACGAGTTGCCGAAGCCCGGAGGCGACCGCCCTCCGGTCCCCGGTCACGAGGCCGTACTGCACACCACCGAGCAGCCGGGCCTGGCGATGGGCGACCTCGGCCGCGCGGTCCGCCCCGACCTGGGCGAGCCAGTACGAGGCGTCGGACAACCGCCGGGCACCGAGGCGAACGGCGAAGCCGGCCAGGTGCCCGTGCGTACGGTCGTCCACCCCTCCCTCCACCCACTCGGCAAGGCGCTCCACGGCGTCATCCCCACCCAGCGCCCCCGGCCGGAGGGCGGGCCCTCCCCGGTGTTCGGCCAGCCACCGCCGCGCCACGGGCAAGGACTGCCGCAGAGCGTCGGTCCCATCAACATCCCGCACCCGCTCGAAATCACTCCGCATCGTGAACGGCCCCGCACACTCGACCTTCTCCGCCCGCCACGCCGCCACGAAGGCGTCGACGGGCAGCGTGGCGTACGGGAAACCGTCGGGGTCATGGAACAACACCCGCTCGTCGTCGACATCGAGCGCGACCACCCAGTGGTCGCCGCCGATGGCCGTACCGCCGGCCCACGGCTGGTGCAGAAGCAGCCCGATGTCGACGGGCCCGACGAGCACCGGCCCCCGCCCGCACGCCTCCCGCAACCGCGCGACGGCCTCCGTCTCCTCCCCGCCACCCACCTTCCGGCAGCTCCACCCGAGCAGCCCCACCGCCTGGTCCAGCCCGAGATCCGGCTCCCACCCGAGCGGATCGAAGTACGGCAACGCCCCCTCGACGACCTGAGCACCGAACGGCGACCCGGTCAGCACCTCGATCGCCGAGGGCGGCGGCGCGTCGGCGCCCAGCACCATCGCGAGGGAGTTGGAGTAGCAGTAAGGGACAGAACCGAGGAAGGGAGAGGCAGAGGGAGAGGGAGAGGGAGAGGTCATGCGCCGACCCTGACATTTTCATTTTTTCGTGACAAGACAGACCTCAGAGTTGAGGCACCGCCCCCGCGAGCACCCACACCGGTCACCCTTTGTGATGACGCTCGCGCAACCAGCACCCCGTGGTGCGGGCCTATGAGATCGATCCGGCGAACAAGACGTACGCACTGACCGGCATCCACCACGACAAGCTCGAGCTGGTCGTGCCGTTCGACGTCGCCGTCGACATCACGCTGGACGCGCTCAAGGAACTCTGACCGCCGGGCACCCGAACGTTCCCCGCCCCCACCGCGTCACAGAAGTGACCGTCGTCCAAGGGGGCCCACATGCGTGCCGTACGCACCATCACTCTGTCTGCGTTGCTCATGGGGGCGGCGGCCGTCGCATGCGGAACCGAGGCCGCCGAGGAGGCCGGCCCCGGGGCCAGCCGCTTGCCCCGCTGGTCGGAGCCGTCCTCGTACACCTACACCCTGGAGTCGAGCGAGGGGGAGCGGGCGCTGATCGGGAAGTTCCGGGTGACCGTGCGGGACGGTGAGGTGGTCTCGGCGGTGGGGCTGGACGAGAGCGGCGAGCTGGTGGCGAAGCGGTCGCGCCGCGATGTGCCCACGATCCGCGGGCTGTTGGAGGAGTGTGAGCGGGCCCGTGCGGAGGGCGCCGACACGGCGGAGGTGGAGTACGCGGGTGACGGGCACCCGGTGCGGATCTCCCTGGACTGGGAGAAGAACGCGATCGACGACGAGGCGCTGTACGTGATCAGCGACTACGAGCCGACCGCGTCCTGACGTCCCGCCACGCACCGTCCGGCGCCGGGCCGGGCAGCTCGCTCACGGCGCCGTCGGAGGCGTGGCGTTGCCGTTGCCCACGGACTGGATCGATCCGCCGACCTTCTTGCGCAGCGGTTCCAGCAACTTGGGCTTGGCGGTGATCGCCCAGCGCGGCCCGACGAGGTACTTGCCGCCGTAGATGGACGCGGTGTCCAGCCAGGTCAGCTTGAACTTCTCCTTGGGGAACGTGGTGATGAGGTAGTCGCCCTTGGGCGTGTGGCACACACCCTCGCGCAGTTCGTCCGCGTCGACGCGGATCTTCACCTTGCAACCGGTGAGATCCGCGATCACCTCGACCTTCGCCGGCGCCACCACAGCGGCCTGCTCGGCGTCCGGCACCGCCGTGGCCTTCGCCGCCTTGCCGTCCGACTTCGCGCCATCTCCGCCGCTGCAGCCCGCGGCCAGTGGCAGGACCAGCAGTCCCACCACGGCCGCGGCGCCGCGCACCAGCCGTTGTTTCCTCAGCACGTCCCGTCTCCGTGTCGGTCGTACGTCCTTCGTCCTTCTCCGCAAAGCTCCCTCCCGGGAAGTACGCACGGAAACGGGAAGGTGTTCAGCGGATCCAGAGGTGATCCAGAGATGATCTAGAGGTTGTCGCCCCAGCCGCTCTGCAGCATCGTCTGGAACGCCCATGTCCCGCCCCGCCGGACGAGGATGTCGGCGTACCGGAGCTGCTGGGTGTTCCCCTCCATGGTCATGGTGGAGTCGGTGAAGACCACGGCCATGGCGGGGGACAGGAACACGGGCGTGCGCGTGGACTCGAACGTGATGTCCTCGCCCCCTTCCCCCATGACCTGCCCCATCACGGCGACGAACCGCTCGCGGTCCCACTGCGCCGAACGGCCGTCGCCCGCCGCGTCGTCACTGACCAGGTTGAGCGGGAACACGGCCATGTCGGCCATGCGCTCGACGTCGCGCTTCGCGCTCGCCGCGTCGTACTCCGCGAACCAGGCCTCCAGGCTCGCGCGGTCCTCGTCGGTGGGGGCGTATCCGGTCTCGGGCAGATGGATCACATGGTCTCCTTGTCTCTCTGTTATTCAAGTTTGACTAGCTGCCGCGAAGAAAACTATGCCCTCGTCGGCAACTACACAAACTTGACCAACAGTGATCCGGCTCACACGCGCACGCATGAGGCCCCGGCCGGTCCCGTACCTCGTCGTACGGGACCACCGGGGCCTCGGATCAGATGCGCCAGACGCGCCAGATGCGTTGCGTCAGGCCGGGCTCAGCCGCGGTTGCCCGCCGTCCGGCGCCGGGTGACGACGAAGATGCCGCCGCCGGCCGCGACGAGGGCGGCCGCGCCGATGGCGATCGGGATCGCGTTGCCGCCACCGGTCTCGGCGAGGTCACCGTCGGCGGGCGGGGTGGACGAGCCGCCGTTCGGGGTGGGCTGGGCCGGAGTCTTCGACGCGCCCGCGGGCGGGGTCGTCGAGGTCTCGGTCTTCGGCTCGTCGGGCTTCGGCGGCGTCGACCCGCCCGGGGCGGAGGGGGTCGGCGTCGGCGTCGAGGAGGCCGGCGGCGGGTTGTCGGCGGGCGGCGGGTTCTCGCTGGTCGTGCAGTCCTTCGTCCCGCCGTTCCAGGCCGCGATCAGCTTGTCCTTGATGACCGTGCGGTCCGGGCCCTTGGGCAGCTCACCGTGCTCGAAGCCGTCCTTCGCGTCCAGCTTGCCGTCGAACTTCACGGCCCCGCGGTACAGGTCGATCTGCGCGTAGCAGCCCGCGTCCGGCACCGCGATGTCGAGCGAGTCGGTCTGGCCGGGCTTGACCGTGACCGTGTCGAAGTCGACGAAGACCTGCTCGCCCGAGGTCGCGAACGTCGGGCCGTGCGCCTGGTACGAGGCGAGGGAGGCCGTGCAGGTGGTGGCGTCACCGGCGGCGCGGACCTTGATGTGGACCTTGCCGTCCTCGGTGGGCTTGAGGTTCTGGTCGTCGACCTTGACCGAGTCGTAGAAGTTCGTCCCGTCGAGGGAGAACTGGCAGCGATCGGTCTCGGTCACCGTGCCGGCGCCCTTGCCGGGCGCGTACGTCTTCGTGCCCCAGCCGTCGCCACCGGGCGTTCCGGTCGCCCAGGCGGCACCGGCCGAGACGGCGGAGACAGCGGAGAGGGCAAGCGCGGCAGCGCCTGTCCCCAGCAGGCGACCCACGGTGACACGTCTCGCTATGGACATGCAGACCCCATCTTGAAGGTGCGAATCCCATGGTGCACGGCAGCAGGGCGGGCGGGCAGCACGAAGCAGCCGCAGCCAGGCCGCGCCAGGGTGAAATGGTCGAAGAGACGCCGTGCCCACCGGTCACATGAGCCACAGCGTGGGCACATCGTCGATCACCGGCAAAAGTGCTGTCAACCTCGTTGAACCCACGAGTAGTTCAATTTGCGATCACAGTTCCGACACAGGGGGAAGCGGTCGCTCCGGCGAGCCTTCGGGGTGTTCCTCGCCGCGGTGCTGACGCAGCAGCACGTTCGCGTCGGTCTCCCCGCTCCAGTCGAACCGGGCGCGCGCGGCCTGGCGTTGCACGACGAACTGCGCGCAGGCCTCGCACCCGGGCTCCGCCTGGGGCGGACGCCCCCACTCCGGCGGGAGCACCGTCGAACTCCCCCGTACGGCACGGTCGTTGGCCGCCTTCACCTCGGCACGCAGCCGCTCCTCGGGGGTGGCCCGCCGGATCCGCCGCGGATCGGCCTGCCACTCGCGGCCTCCACCCACGGGACGCAGTATCGCGTACGGGCCCGCCGCGCCCCGGTACTCGCCCACCCTCCCCGTCACCGGATCGTGGACGAGCGTCCCGCACTCCGGTGCCGTGGGCTCCGCCTGCTGTTCCATGGGCAACTCCGTACACACACGATTACTCTGGGTGCATCAAGGGTTGCTCAGTGGCACCGCCCGTCACAACGCCTGACGCGTGCCACTGGCCGACTGTCACGAAGGGGGCGCCATGAGCCGACGCAACGGCCAAGCGGGGACAGGGGCGACCACCGCCACCGTGTTCGGCGAGGTGATGAAGCACTTCCGCGAGGCCGCGGGCCTCACCCAGGAGGGCCTCGCGAACGAGGTCCCGTGCGACCGCTCGCACGTGGCCCGCGTGGAGGCGGGGACCCGCGTCCCCCAGGACACGTTCGCGAAGACGTGCGACGAAGTGCTGGGTACGGGTGGGGTGTTGGTGCGGTTGTGGGGGAAGATCGACTGGTATCCGCAGGTGGAGCATCCGGACTGGTTTCGGAGGCGGGCGGAGATGGACTCGGTGGCGGTCGAGGTCCTCGCTTACCAAGTGCAGTTCGTCCCGGGCCTGTTGCAAACCGAGGACTACGCCAGGGCACTGTTCAGTGGCGGCGAGGTCGAAGAGTGGGTGCGAGCACGGTTGAGTCGTCAGCAACGGTTCCTGGCCCCTGACGGTCCGCTCTACGTGGCCGTACTCGACGAGAGTTGTCTGCGCACCGTGGTCGGGAGCCCCGCCATCATGCGTGCCCAATGTGCGCACCTGCTGAGGGTCGGACAACTGCCCAACATCCGCGTCCAAGTCGTCCCGGCCGACTTCGCCGGCGTACGGCGCCTCAGTACATCCATGTCGCTGATCAGGCTGCCCGACGGGCACCAGTGGGTGTACTCGGAATCTCTGGACCGTGGGCATTTCAACGACGATCCGTCCGTCTACGCCCTCCACAGCCAGACCTATCATGTGCTCAGGGCAGACGCTCTGTCAGCCCGCGAGTCCGCCGCCCTGATCAGCGGCGTGATGGAGGGGTACGAGCAGGATGGACAAGCGCGAGCTGACCACGACAGCCTGGGTCAAGAGCAGCCACAGCGGTCCAAACGGCGGCGACTGCATCGAGGTGGCCCCCGCATTCCCCACCACCGTCCCCGTCCGCGACAGCAAGAACCCTGACGGCCCGGTCCTCACCTTCGCCCCCTCGGCCTGGAAGGCGTTCCTCTCCAGTCAGCTCATGGACCAGACGTACGGGTCGTGCTCGACGGGCTCGATCCGCTGAGCGGTGGTGGGGCGTGACGGCGCCGGGGACTGGGTGCCGGAGTACACGGCCAGCGCCGTGACGACATCGGACCTGGTGATCTCCAGCACCGAGTCCCCCTCGGACCGCACCGCACGGACCCGCACCTGCGCGCTCGCCTCGTCCAGCAGGTCGACGGCCGCGCCGGGGAGCACCTGGTCGGGAACGTGGTCGCGGGCGAGCGAGGCGGCGGCTTCCAGGGCTTCGTCGGTGATGGTGACCTTGTGGTGCCGCTGCAGGCGTTTCCGGACGGTCCTGAGCACGGCCAGCACGTCGCCGGTGGGCAGTTCGTCCAGCAGGACGGTCTGGATCAGCCGGTCCAGCCCCGGTCGGTACTCCCGTCGCCTGTACTCCGCCTGGCCACAGGCGCCGAGGACGAAGGCGCCGGGCTCTCCCAGCAGCGACTGGAACACCGCGAGCGGGTTCGTCGTGCCGGACGGGATGTAGAGCGGGGTGAGAGCGCCGGTGAGGAAGAGCACGAGTGTGGAGTGCTTGCGGACCTCGTCCAGCACGCCGGTCGTCAGCTCGTTGACGCGGCCCCGGTGTTGCGCCTCGGTGACCAGAGCGCCGAGATCGAGTGAGTGGACGGTCCGGCTCTGGAGGACGGGTGGAACTTCTTTCTGCGTGATCGCCTCCGAGAGGCCCGCGGCCAGGGCTTCCGTCCCCACCCCGGGCTCGCCGACCAGCAGGGGGACGTTGCGGTTCCGGCGGGTGAGAATCTGGACAACGCGTTCCATCTCCCTCTCGCGCCCGACGAGCGGGCCCAGAGCGCCGATCTGAGTCTCCAGGGTGAGGTTCCGGCCGAACCGGTCGAGGATCGGGGTCCGGGGTGAGGCGCTCCGGCCGGCTCCGTCAGCGGTGGTGGTCTTCTTGTCCCGGCGGATGGAGAGGACCTGGATGACTTGTTTCCGTACCGGGTCGAGGGTTGTGGCCCCCAGCTTGAGCAGGACCTGGGCGGCGACGCCCTCGCCCTCACGGATCAGGCCGAGCAGGATGTGCTCCGTGCCCACGTAGTTGTGGCCCAGCCCGACGGCCTCTCGGAGCGACAACTCCAAGACCTTCTTGGTACGAGGGGTGAAGGGGATGGCGTCCGGGGGCGTCTGCCCGCCCCTGCCGATGGCCTCCTCCACCTGCCGGCCGGTGTCCTCGGGCGAGATCCCGAGACGCTTCAGGACCTCGACGGCGACACCCTCATCCTGCCGGACCAGGGCCAGAAGCATGTGCTCAGTACCGATGCAATCGTGGTTGAGCCTCCGCGCTTCGTCCTGCGAAACGCGGACAACCCACCGTGCGCGATCGGTGAACCTCTCGAACATCAGCCGCCCTCTTCCCCCTCCACGTCCGCGAGATCCGCCCGCGCCCGCTCCGCATGCGGATGCTCCGCCCCGAGCACCCGCTCCCGGTCCGCGACCAACTGCCGCAACAACGCCACGGCCTCGTCCTTCGCGCCGGACAGCATCAGATTGCGCGCCAGCATGTGCCGAGTCCGCAGGGTGTGCGGGTCCTCGGCGCCCAGGACCCGCCCACGGTCGGCGACCAGCACCCGCAGCATGCCGATGGCCTCCTCCCGGTACCCCGCCTCGCCGAGGTTGACCGCGAGGAACTGCCGGGTCCGCAGCGTGTCCTCGTGATCGGGCCCGAGCCGGCCCAACTGGTCCGCCAGGAGCTGTCGCAACAACCGCGCGGCCTCCATGGGGTCTCCCGCGCCGCCGAGGCTGTGGGCATAGGACTGGCGGGTGCGGAGGGTGTCGGGGTCGGCCGGGCCCAGGACGCGGGTCTGTTCGTCGAGGATCTTCCGCAGGGCGTCCGAGGCACCCATCCAGTCGCCGCCCTCACCCTGCTGCACGGCGGCGATATGGCGCTTGCGCAGTTCAGGGCCCACGGTCGCCGCGAAGGCCCGGTTGACGCCCAGCGCGATCTGGCTCGCCGTCCCGGCGCCCCGGTTGAGCGGCACGGGGAGACCTTCCGCCTCCATCAACGTCCGGAGACGTTTGTACAGGTCCTCCACCGTGAGGAGTTCGGGCCCGCCGACCACCCCTTCGCGCAGCAGCCGCATGAAACGCCCCGAGAAGGCGGTGTGGTCCTCTCCGGGCAGCGCCAGGGCGACTTGGTCACGCTGCGCCGACGTCAGCACATAGGTGCCCGACACGTCGAGCTGCCCGAGCTGTACGGCCTCGTCCGCGGCCAGGGAGTCGGTCACGGCCCGGCCGGAGAAGCAGCAGTCCAGGATGACCAGCTTGTTGTCCGCCGGGCTGTCCAGCACGGCGTTGCGGAGCTTGTCGTACTCGAGCGAGTTGAACTCCGGGCCGGTCCACTCGCTGTCGGGCAGGGCCAGATACAGGTCGTGGCGCCGACCACTGACGAGCCCGTGCCCCGCGTAGTAGACGAGCAGCAGGTCCTCGGCCTCGTCCACGGCGCCCCTCAGCCGCTGGCCGACGGTCCGCAGGTCGCCCTCGTCGAGCAGGACGGTGCAGTGCTCCTCGGGGACCAGGCCGTAGTACTGGTCGGTGAACAGCTCCGCCAGGTCCGTGATGGTGCGGTGGACGGCCGGGAGATCGGGGAGCTTCGGGTCGGCGTACTGACTGGCGCCGATCAGCACGACCCGGGAACGGTGCCGGTCGGGAAGGCGCACGTCACTCCTGTACGTCAGAGTCCTGGCCGTGGTTCCGGTCGTGCTCCAGGGCCCGCCGCAGCAGGTGCTCGATCTCACCGGTCTTCACGCGCTTGGCGTCGATCTCCACACTGGGCCCGCCCTCACGCCCGATCTTCAGCCGTACGTCACTCCGGCGCGGCTGCGCGAGCCACGTACGCAGTGCCGGGACGAGCGCCGTGACCAGGCCGCCCGCGCCGCCCGCGCCGAGCGCCACGGTGAGGGTGTCGAGTACGGCGCCGAGTTCCCCCGGCTTCGGCGCGCTTCCCGACGCGCGGACCCGTCCGGCGAGCCGCGGCTCGCCCCGGAGCCAGTCCGCCAGGGACTCGGTGTCCGCGACCGGGTCCTCACTCAGGACCGAGACCTGTGCAGCTGCCACTGTTCCCCCGATTTACCTGTAAATCAGCGCAGTTGAGAAGCATCAGTGTACGACCGGGCGCCCCTTCCGTCCGTCCACTCGCAAGCAGTCCCCGGGATTGCCCCGAGGAGCTCTCAGAACGTCAAGGGCTGCCGACCCGCTCCCGGTGATGGCTGGGCGGGTACCCGTACTCGGTACGGAACGCCCGGCTGAACGCGGCGGCGTGGCTGAAGCCCCAGCGGGACGCGATGCCGTGCACGGGCATCCCGCGCAGGGCCGGGTCGGCCAGGTCGTGGCGGGCGCGTTCCAGGCGTTCGCGGCGCAGGTAGGCGGCCACGGTGTCGTGCTCGTCCTGGAAGAGCCGGTGCAGGTAGCTGGGCGAGATGTGGTGGGCCGCTGCGACCGTACGCGGCGTCAGACCCGGGTCGTGCAGGTGCTGTCGGATGAAGGCCTGGATGCGCAGGACCAGGGCCCGTCGGCGGGACTCGGGGCAGAGCGCGTCCTCGGCGTCGAGGACGTGGGCGAACAGCGCGGACGCCAGGTCGACCACGACGGTGGCGAGGTGGGGGCCGTCGGCGGTCTGGTAGCTGCCGCTGTCGGCCGCCAGCCGGGTCAGGAACTGGGCCAGCAGGGCGCCGATGCCCTCCTGCCCGGACAGCCGGGACAACCGGTGTCCGACGATCCGGTCGGCCTTGGCCGGGGGCAACGGCAGCCGCGCCTTGGGGATTTCGACGCCGATGGTCCTGATCGGCTCCTGACCGGCACGGATCTCGACCGGTCGGGAGGAGTCGTTGATCAGGAAGTCGGAGGGACTGTAGACGGCCTGCCGGTCGTCCCAGGTCATGGTCGCCCTCCCGCCGAGCAGGAGGGACAGGTGGTAGACCTCGGGGTCGGACTGTCTGATGTGTTTCGGGGTTCTCGTGTTGACCAGGGGCTGGAACACCGCCGGCCACACCGACACCTCGCCCAGCCCGATGATCCGCTGGTGCGCGCGGAAGTCCGCGGCATAGTCGCTGCTCAGGTCCATGGGCGCGTGCGTCCGGCTCATCCGCTCACGCCACCACTCGAAACGGTCGCCCGCGGGAACGTCCTCGCTGCGGAACACGATCTCGGCCACCACGCTTCTCACCGCCCACTTGATCTTGCGCTCGTGGTCGCTTTACTGCCAGGTGGCCAAAATCTTACGGCTGCCGGGTGAACAACCGCGTGGTCGGTGCACGCAATTGGGGGTCAAGCGCGAGATGTCCCCCAACTCCCCATCTCATCAGGTGAGTTGACTACTCGAGCGATTTGACAAGGTCACCCGCTCCTCCCGAGTCTATGCTCATGAAACTCATTTTCAATAGTGCCTCGGAGGCCTCGGGGCTCGGGGAGGTGCCTGGCCATGCGTGTGGCCTTCGTCGGTAAGGGCGGCAGCGGCAAGACGACTCTGTCCGCACTCTTCTCGCGGCACCTGGCCGGCTCCGGTGCGCCGGTCGTCGCGATCGACGGTGACATCAACCAGCACCTGGCGTACGCGCTGGGGCTCGATGAGGACGACACCTTCCCTGCCCCGCCGCTCAGCTCGCGGACCGGGGAGATCAAGGACTTCCTGCGCGGGACCAACCCGAGGATCGCGTCCCGGGAGTCCATGGTGAAGACCACGCCGCCGGGGCGCGGGTCACGGCTGCTGCGGCTGCTCGGGGACGACGAGATCCACGGCCACCACGTACGGGACGTGGGCGGCGTGCCGCTCATGGTGACCGGGGCCTTCGGCGAGAGCGACCTCGGCGTGGCCTGCTACCACTCCAAGCTCGGGGCCGTCGAGCTGTACCTCAACCACCTGGTGGACGGGGCCGGGGAGTACGTCGTCGTCGACATGACCGCGGGTGCCGACGCGTTCGCCTCCGGACTGTTCACCCGGTTCGACATGACCTTCCTGGTCGTCGAGCCGACACGGAAGAGCGTCTCCGTCTACCGCCAGTACCGGGACCACGCCGCCGAGTTCGGGGTCCCCGTCGCCGTCGTGGGCAACAAGGTCACCGGCGAGGACGACCTGCTCTTCCTCAAGGAGCACGTCGGCGAGGACCTGCTGGCGCACTGCGTCCAGTCGTCCTTCGTACGCGCCCAGGAACAGGGGCGTGAGGAGGGGGAGTTGGAGGCGCACAACACCGAGACGCTGCGCCGGCTCCGTACGGCCGTCGACTCCCGTCCGAAGGACTGGGCTGCCTTCCAGCGCCACGCCGTCGAGTTCCACCTCCGCAACGCCACCGCCTGGGCCGACGAGGCCACCGGCCAGAACCTCGCCACCCAGGTCGACCCCGACTTCCGGCACGGCCCCGAGGCCCTCGCGGCCTCCGACTGAGCCCCACCCCCATCCCCCACAGCACTCACAGAACAGGAAGCACCCCCATGTCTCTCGACGTCTCCCCGCAGTTGCTCGCCGAAGCCGAGAACGGCGAGGTCCGGGAGGAGGACTTCGTGGAAACGGTCCGTACGTCCCTGCCCTACGCCTACGACCTGATCGCCGGTCTCGTCACCGAACTGCGCGCCGGTTCGGCGTCCGGTACCGCGGTCGGTTCGGCGTCCGGTACCGCGGTCGGCTCGGCGTCCGGTACCGCGGAGTTCGCCGACAACCAGACCCCGCCGCCGTCCGAGAGGGAGCGCGGGCAGCTGCTGCGGGCGCTGTCCAGCGACGCGATCAGGGGCAGCCTGGAACGGCACTTCGGTGTCGCGCTCGCCTTCCAGAACTGCCACCGGGTCGCCGTCTTCCCGCCACAGGCGCGCGGTGGCGAGACGTACGCCCGCTTCACCTCCCTGCGCTCCCAGATCCTCAACCAGTCCCCGGAGTTCCGCGACTGCTGAGCAACTGCTGCGCGACTGCTGAGGCGGGCCATCCAAAAAGGGCAGAAGTAGTGCAGGAGTGCTGTCCGGCGATCACACCAGGTGAATAATGGTGCCCCTGGGCGTCTCAGAGCAGAGAGGGTCGCCGTGGGGACCGACAGGGACAGTGATGTCACCGGACAGCGGTTCGACGTGGCCGATGCCGCGCCGTTACTGCTCGACTCACGCGGGACGGTGACGAGCTGGACCCGGGACGCCGAACGCCTCCTCGGGTATCCGGCCGCCGAGGTGGTGGGCCGGAGCGTCGCCGAGCTCCTGGTACCCGAGGACGCGGCCCGCCTCGCGCCCCTGGCCGAGGCGTACCGCGACAAGGACGGCTGGTCCGGCGTCCTCACCGCCCGCCACCGTGACGGCGACCGGGTCGTCCGGCTCATGGTGCGGGCCGTGCCGATGCGGGGGAGCACCCCGGCCGGCAACATCCCGGCAGGGCCCGCACCCGCGGGACCCGCACCGGCGGGCGGCGGCGGGACCTCCCGCTGGGTCCTGCTGCTCTCCGACATGGCCGACGCGCCCGGGTGGGACATGAGCCGGGTCGTGCTGGAGCGGATGGTCGTCCAGTCGCCCGTGGGGATCGCGATGGTGGACACCGACCTGCGGTTCGTGTGGTCGAACACCGCGCTGGAGGCGTTCGGCGGCGGCCCCGCGCACGAGCGGATCGGGCGCCGTCTCGCCCACGTACAGCCCGGGTTGGACGCCGAGCGCATCGAGACCGTGATGCGGCGGGTGCTGCAGACCGGCGAGGCGGTCTTCGACTACGAGCACGTGGGCCGGGTCCGCTCGGCCCCGCACCGCGAGACGGCGCACGCGATGTCGTTCGTCCGGCTCGACGACGACCAGGGCAACCCGCTCGGCGTGTACTACACGGTCGTCGACGTCTCCGAACGCCATCGTGCGCGGATGCGGCTCGCCCTCCTCGACCGCGCCGGCGAGCAGATCGGCCGCACCCTCGACGTGGCGCGCACCGCGCAGGAGCTCGCGGACGTGGCCGTGCCCCACCTCGCCGACTTCGTCGCCGTGGACCTGCTGGAGTCCGTCCTGACGGGCGCCGACCCCGGGCCGGTGCGCGGCGCCGACGCGGTGCCTCTGCGGCGGGCCGGACAGCAGTCGGTGAACTCGGGCGTACCGGAGGCCGTCGTCGGCATCGGCGGCCTGGCCTCGTACCTGCCCGGCACGCCCCCGGCGCGCGCCCTGACCGGTGGCACGTCCTGGTACCGGGAGCGGCTCGACCCGCTGGCCAGAGAGTGGTCCGAAACCGTGCCCGGCGGCCGCGAGGCCACCTTCATGGACCTCGGGCTGCACACCGTGATGATCGTGCCGATCCGGGCGCGGGGCATCACGCTCGGCATCACCACCTTCTTCCGCGGCGAGCGGCGCCAGGACCCCTTCGACGAGATCGATCTGAGCCTCGCCGAGGAACTGGTCGCCCGCGCCGCCATCTGCGTCGACAACGCCCGCCGCTACACGCGCGAACGCGGCGCGGCCCTGGTCCTGCAGCGCAGTCTCCTGCCCCGCCGTCTGCCGCAGCAGGACGCGGCGGACGTCGCCGCCTGCTACCGGCCGGCCGACGAACTCACCGGCCTGGGCGGCGACTGGTACGACGTCATCCCGCTCTCCGGCGCCCGCGTCGCCCTCGTCGTCGGCGAGGTCGAGGGGCACGGCATCGACGGCGCCGCCGCCATGGGCCGCCTGCGCACCGCCGTACGCACCCTCGCCGACCTCGACCTGCCGCCGGACGAGGTACTCGCCCACCTCGACGACCTGGTCGCCAAGTCCGCCCGGCAGGAGGGCTCCGACCCGGACGCGGGCAGCGGGCACACGGTCGGGGCGCGCTGTCTGTACGTGGTCCACGACCCGGTGTCGGGCGAGTGCGCGATGGCCGCGGCCGGGCATCCGGCGCCGGCGCTGATCGCACCGGACGGCACGGTGTCGTTCCCGGACGACCTGCCGATCGGGCCGGCCCTCGGTGTGGACGGCGCCCCCTTCGAGTCCCTCACGCTGAACCTGCCGCCGGGTACGCTGATCGCCCTGCACACCGACGGCCTGCTCGCCGAGGCCACCCCCGAGATGCTGTGCCGCGCGCTCTCGGGGTCGGCGACGGCGGGGGCCCGCACGGCCCGCACGGGACCCGGATCCCCGCCGGACACTGCCCCGGCCTCCCTCGACCGCCGGGCGCAGACCGTGGTCGACGCGCTGGTGCCCGCCCGTCCGTACGACGACGTGGTCCTGCTGCTGGCCCGCACCCGGCGGCTGCCCGTGGACCGGGTGGCGTCCTGGGACGTCCCGGCCGACCCTGCGCTGGTCGCCGAGGCCCGCAAGACCACGACCCGTCAGCTCGGCGCCTGGGGCCTGGAGGACCTCGCGTTCACCACCGAACTGGTCGTCAGCGAACTGGTCACCAACGCGATCCGGCACGCCACGGGCCCGATCCGGCTGCGCCTCGTCCTCGACCGCACCCTGATCTGCGAGGTCTTCGACGGCGGCCCCACCGCTCCCCACCTGCGCCACCCGCGCACCACCGACGAGGGCGGGCGCGGCCTGTTCCTCATCTCCCAGTTCACCCAGCGGTGGGGGAGCCGGTTCCTGCCGGAGGGCAAGGTGATCTGGGCGGAACAGTCACTGACGGGGCCGTAGGCCCTGGCGTCCGCGGTCCCGGAGGGCGAACAGCTCCGCCCACTCGTGGGCACCGAGGCCGCGGGGCAGGGTGGCGGGGCCGATCCGGTGCTGCCGCAGCCACTGCCGGACCTCGCGGCGGGGGATCTCCGGGGCGGCGACGGCGAGGATCCGTTCCAGGCCGTTCCCGCGACCGGTGAACACCCGGTGCGCGAAGTCCTGGTAGCTCCGCTGGTCCCGGACCGGCACGAGGGGCCGCGACCGGCGGGCCATGGTCATCAGTCCGCCGTCGACACCGGGGCGCGGGCGGAACGCCGAGGCGGGCACCCGGGACACCAGCCGGAACTCGAACCACGGCCACCACTGCGCCGTCATCAGGGTCGCCCCGCCCACCCCGGCGCGCCGCCGCGCCACCTCCCACTGCACGAGCAGCACGGCCTCGGTCCAGCCGGGCGCCCGCAGGACGCGGCGCAGCATCGCGGTGGTCTGGTGGAACGGCAGGTTGCCGACCAGGACGTACGGCGTCGCCGGGAGCCGGAAGTCGAGGAAGTCGGCGTGGACGATCTCGGTCGCCGGACCGGTGCGGCGGGCCAGCCGCGCGGCACGCCGTCCGTCGATCTCGATTCCGGTCAGCGGACGGCCGAGCCGCTCAAGCGGCAGGGTCAGCGCGCCGTCACCGGCGCCGATCTCGATGATGGGCGCGTCGGAGCGGGACGGAAGGCCGGTGACCGTATCGATGAGGCGCTCGATGACGGTGCGGTCGACGAGGAAGTTCTGGCCGAGCTCGTGTCGGCCGGGTCGTGGGGTGCGCAAGGGATCTCCGCGGCTTCGAGGGGAAGCCGGGCAGCACTCAGCGGCCGCCCGACGAGGTCTCTCGGGAACGGCGGATCACTTCGCGGATCACCTGAGGGAGGTCGAGCGGCGTCAGCAGAGGTGCGGCCGACTCGAACCGAGGGTCACGGAAGGGACCACCGCTAGAAGCGGCGGGTCCTGGTCATTGCTGCGCTCGCACACATGCGGGTCACGCTACAAGGTGTCGCACCGCCTCGGGCAACTGGTTTTCCGGGCCGCACTGGGGGAGCACTGAGACGTTTCTTCGATCCACGACCTTCGTGCTGGGACCGGACAGCGTGCCGGAGATCACCGACGAGTCGGTGATCACACGGGAACCGGCGTTGGCCACGATCTCGGCCATCGTTCACAGCGAAAGCAAGAACATCGCCGCCATACTGGACATGCTGGCCCGCGGGATGCGGTCGTTCGACAAAGCCACAGCGAAGTACTGGTGCGAGTTCCTGGAAGTCGGCCTGAAGGACACTCCGGCCAGAGAGACATGGAAAGCGCTGCAGAAGATGGTCGCCACTTACTTCCCGGGCCACGGGACCCTCTTCGAGGAGACGTACCTCGAGGGCAAAGCCGAGGGCAAGGCCGAAGGCGAGGCAACGTTGATCCTGCGTCTGTTGGAACGGCGCGGCATCGCCGTCACGAAAGACGTCCGTGAGCGGGTCCTCGGCTGCACCGACCTCGCCACCCTCACCCTCTGGTTCGACCGGTCCCTCACGGCTACCACGGCCGAGGACCTGTTCGCCGAGGAGACCGAGGTCCCGGAGAGCGGTGCGGACCAGACCTGACCGTCCTCTATAGGATGCGCCTTCTGCCGGTCGCTCCGGCAACTGCGTTCCGTACTCCCCGGGAGAGTGTCCTTTGACCGTAGCGATCCACCCGACGTCCGAGAACTCCGAGGGCTCCGCGAGCGAGGAGTACTGGGTCGAGCCGGCCGCCGAAGGCGGCGTGACCGAGTCGTCCGGGGGCGGCGTGCACGAGCTCGTGGCCGCCGACGCCCGGGAGTTCGGGGTGTACGCGCGGACCGGTGGCTGGGCGTTCGCGTTGAAAGTGGCGCGGAGTGTGCGGCCCGGCGGGCAGGCGGCCGGGGAGACGCCGAAGGTGTCGGCGAAGGAGTTCGCCGAGCTGGCCGGGTGCTCGCCGGAGCGGGTCATGCGCTACTACAAGGCGTGGGACATGGCGGCCGACGACGGGCTCGTCCCGCAGTTCGAGGCGCTCGGCCCCGGGGACGACATCGAACTGCCGGACGCCGACGTGTGGTTGTCGTACTACAGCTCCCGCAACAGCGCCACCTCCGTGCGCGGTACCGCGATCACCGCCGCCGCCGAGGCCGAGGGCATCCGGCCGACCAAGGCGCTGGAGGTCGCGGAGAACCCCACCGCGCTGCGGGCCGCGATCCTCGCCGACCCCTCCACCGCCCAGGCGGCCCGCGCCGCGCTCCTCGACCGGATGCGGGAGGATCCCTCGCTCCAGGCCGAGCTGGCGCGTGACGTCGTCCACACCGAGGAGCTGAAGAAGGCGGTCGCCACCGAGAACCGGGCCGCCGACCGCATCGGGTACGTCCGCCAGGTCGTGGACAGCGGGCAGGTGAAGACCCCGGCCGGGCAGACCATCGACGCACCCGCCGAGCTGCGCGCCGAGGCCGAGCGCCGCCTCTCCCTCCTCGACGAGCTGGACGACGACGAGGACGCCGGCGAGTGGGCGACGGAGGCGTACGACACCGTGAAGTCCCTCGTCGCCCAGACCGTCGAGGCCGACCCGGAGCTACGCGTCCAGGAACGCCGGACGAAGTTCTACAACAGCCTCCAGCGGGCCACGAAGGTCTTCGAGGAACTGACCCTGGACGACGCGGCCGACCTCGACGACATCTACGAGGCCGACATGCTCGACCAGTTGGAGTCCCTCCACCAGGCCCTGTCGGTCTGCATCGAGAACCTGCGCAAGGCGACGGAGCCGGAGGCGACACCGGGAGCACCGGCGACACCGGGAGCGCCCGTGACACCGGCGGGCTGAGTCCCGTCTCCTGGGCGAGGGCTCCTGGCTACTGGTCCTGGCTACTGGTCCTGGCTACCGCTCCTGGTCGCCCTCGCCCGACCCGCCCTCCTGGTACGCGGGGTCCTCTTGGTACGCGGGGTCCTCATCCTGCGCCGGGGCCTCCTCATACGCCGGGTCGTCCTCGTACACCTGGTCCTCCTCGTACGCCGGGTCCTCCCGCTGCCCCGCCTCCGTCGGCTGCTCGGAGGGGGCGGCGGAGCGCGTCGACCTGCCCCCGAGGGCGTCCCGCAGGCGCTGGGCGCCGAGTTGGGCGGCCTGGCGGGTGGTGTCGACGCTGACGCCGTAGAGGCCGCCGTGGGTGAGGAGAGCCGCGCTGTCGCCGACGCGCAGGGCGGCGACGTCCAGCGTCAACGCGCCCCGCGAGCCGTCGACATCGCCCTTGACGGTCATGCGGAGCGCCTGGCTGGCGTCGCCGATGCCCGGGAGCCCGATGGGGGCCACCTGGATGCCGTACGTCCGCCCCGAGGCCCCGGTCGAGGTGAACTCCTGGCACTCCTCGGCCAGTTGGCCCAAGTGGTCGAGCCTCGCGTCGATCTCGTCCCTCCGGTACGTGCCCACCTGGTACCGCACCTGGGCGCCGTACTCGGTGTCGTCGAAGCCCGCGACGGCCGGCGCTCCGCTCGGCTCGCCCAGCAGGTCCTCGGCGTACACGGCGTCCAGCAGCTCCTGGCACTCGGACCGGTCCGCCTGCCCCTTGAGCAGCCCGTCCCGCCAGGTGGCCGCGCCACCCGTCGCGGCCCAGTCCGCGCCGAGGTCGCCCGCGCTCAGAAGGGCGCGTTCGAGACGGGCGTCCGGACGGACGGGGGCGCCGGTCGCCGACGGCGGGGCGGAGGTCCGCCGGTGCGCCGGGGCGGTGGCCTCGGGTCCCGCCTGTCCCGCCTGCCACAGCCAGGCCGCCCCCACCACGAACACCACGGCGACGAACACCAGGACGGGAAGTCGATACGGATGTCGCATGGCGCCGGTCTCCCGAGAACGTGACGTTTCGTCCCAGGCCACCACCGCCGGGGAGCGTCCACCAGCGCAGGGGGGTCGTCCGGGTGAGCGGGTCCCCCGGGCGGCGTAATGTGCCCCGGGGTTACGGCACTCCGCCGAAGAACCCCTCGTCCACCGCCGAGGAAGGCGTCGCCGCCGGCTCGGCCGACGCCTCGGCGGGTGTCTCGGCCGGTGGCTCGGCCGCCGCGTCGGCCGGTGGCTCGGCGGCCGACGTCCTCGCCGTCGGTGACGCGACCCGGTTCTGGGCCGGTGAAAACGTCGGTGTGGGTGAAGGCGTCGTGGTCGATGTCGGGGTCGGCGCGGTCCCCGTCACCTCCACCACCGCCCCCTCGGCCAGCAGCTTGTACACCAACTGCGCGTCGCCGTCGCGCAGACCGATCCAGCCGCTCGTCCTGTCGTAGGCGCCCGGCGCCTTCTCGTCGTACGTCATGGCACCGATGAACGTGGTGCTCCCGTCCGGCGCCCTGAGCTCGGTCATCCAGGGAATCTTCACGGCGTAGGAGTCCTCGAAGCCGACATCCGCGCCCGTTTCGGCCTTGGCCCGCACCTTGCCGGTGACCGTCATACGGCCCGTGGGCGTGGGCGCCTCCTCCGCGCCCGAGGAGATCGGGACTTCCCGTTCACCGATCACGAGCACCCTGCGGGACAGGTCCACCGTCGCGTCGGGTGCCGCCGGAGTCGAGGTAGAAGGGGTACTGGTGGGGTTGGCGGCCGGGGCGGGGCGTTCCTCGGTGCCGCCGCCGGTGAGGTGCACCGCCAGGAGCACGGCGAGGGCGGCCGTGACGGATGCCCCGGCGACGGCCGCGGTCGTACGGCGGCGTCGACGACGGCGTACGGCGGCACGGCGGACCTCGGCCCCCGGGCCGGGCGGCGGCGCCTCGGCGCCCTCGGCCAGCTCCCGCAGCCCCAGGGTGAGTTCGCGGGTGAGTTCATCGGACACGGTCGTCCTCCCTCTCACCCTCGCCGGTGGCCAGCTCCCGCGCCAGCGCCGCCCTGCCGCGCGACAGCCGGGCCTTGACCGTCCCCACGGGAGCACCGGTCTCGGAGGCTACCTGCTCAAGACTGAGGTCGCACAGATGGTGCAGAACGACCGCCATCCGCTGGACCTCGGGAAGTTTGCGCAACGCCGCGACGAGCACGGCCCGTTCGGGATCGGGGCCGGGCGTGTGCTGGGGCGGCGGCGTACGGCGGACCAGCTCCAGCCAGCGCCGCGCCCGCCGCCAGCGGCTCACCGCGAGCCGCATCGCCACGGTCCGGATCCACGCCTCGGGCGCCCCGTCGAGGAGGAACTCCCGCCGCCGGTCCCAGGCACGGACGAACGCCTCCTGCACCACGTCCTGCGCCTCACCGTGGTCCCCGGTGAACGCGTAGAGCTGCCCGGTCAGCCGGGGGAACGCGCTGGAGTAGAACGCGTCGAACTCTTCCTCGGTCATGCCCCCGCCACGCGTGTCCAGTTCTTTCCGAGTTCCATGCAACCCGGCAGCCCCCGTGGTGCGTACAGGTCCCGTACGTCGGTCTCGTACGACGCCTACATCGAAACACACCCTGACGTGACGCCGACAAGAAACTCGGGTGTCACTGTCGCCGGGGTGCCGGACACGTGCAGTCGGAAGGAACGAAAACACCTCGGCCGACCACTGCTCGTCAGCAACTGACCATCGATCACTTGGAGTTGTCCACTCATGGCACGGAGAGACACCTACGTCACCACCGCCGCGCTCCTCGCCGTGCTGGCCGGAGCGTCCTGGGTGTCGTACGCCGTCGCCCAGGGCGAAGCGGCGTACGGCATCGAGGTGACCTCCGTCGAGACCTCCCCGACCGAGACGCCCCAGACCGAGACGCCGATGTCCAGCATCGTGGTGGACCGGACGGCAGCGGGGCGCGATCAGCGCTTCTCGTACGGGTTCTCCGGTTCCGTGACCCTCTTCACCGACCCGGTGTCCAGTACCGGTGGCCACGCCGCCTGTGAGCCGAGGGTGCCCTTGGGGTGCCAGGTGCCGGTGACGGTGATCCAGGTGTCGGTGGGCGGGGCGTCGGCGCCGCGGATCTCGACCTTGTAGGGGCTGGCGTCGGCGGCGCAGCAGGAGACCAGGAGACGGGTGAGGTACCAGGTGCCGGCGTCGGCACCGGTTCCGTGGGTGACGAAGCCCGTCATGCGGACCGTACGGCCCTTCAGGGACCGGTCCCGGTCGTAGATCGCCCGGGAGCTGAACTGGCCGAGGGTCAGCTCGACCGGGTCCCCGGCCGGGAGCTCCGGGAACGTGCCCACGCCCCGCGCCGCGTACTTCGCCGCCTCGCGGTCCGCGCTGTACGAGCCGAGAGCCGGGGGAGGGAAGAGCAGGAGGGCGAGGGCAGGGACGGCCAGGAGCCAGGCGACCCGGGGGCCACCGCCGGAGTGCTGGTGGTCGTGGCCGGCGTATTCGCTGTCGTGCGCGTCGTGGGTCTCGCCGCCGCGGGCCGTTCTGAGTGCCGAGGCCAGGGCCAGCAGGACCAGCAGTGCCCCGGAGGCGATCAGGTAGGGGCGCAGGCCCGGCTGGACGTAGCGCAGGTACAGGTCGGAGATGAGGGAGATGCGAAGGATCGCCGCGCCGGAGAGGAGCAGGACGACCGTGGGGCCGTAGCGCTTCACAGGAGCCACCACCCCACCAGGACACTGCTCGTCACGGCCACGAGCCAGGTGGCCGAGGAGAAGCGGAGCGCGAAGGCGCGGCCGAACGTGCCCGCCTGCAGGGCGATCAGCTTCAGGTCCACCATCGGGCCCACCACCATGAAGGCCAGCCGCGCGGTCGGGGAGAAGCCGGTCAGGGAGGCCGCGACGAAGGCGTCCGCCTCGCTGCACACGCACAGCACCACGGCGAGGGCCGCGAGGAGGAGGACGGACAGCCAGGGCGAGCCGGTGAAGACGTCGAGGACGGAGCGCGGTACGACGATGTTGAAGGTCGCCGCCGCTGCCGCGCCCACCACGAGGAACCCGCCCGCGTGCAGGAAGTCGTGCTGCAGGCCGGAGCGGAAGTCGTGCAGTCGGGACCAGCGGGAAGAGGGTGCCTCGGGGGACGTACGAGCCGTACGGCTCCTCGGGAGGCTCAGCCACTCCTCCCTCCCGAAGCGCACCCACAGCCAGCCCATCACCACGGCTGCGGAGAGGGAGGCGACCAGACGGCCCGCCACCATCATCGGCTGCCCCGGGAACGCGATGGACGTCGCGACGAGCACGACCGGGTTGATCGCGGGCGCGGAGAGGAGGAAGGCGAGGGCGGCGGCGGGAGCGACGCCCCGGCGCATCAGGCTCCCGGCGACCGGGACGGACGCGCACTCGCACCCCGGCAGGACGACGCCCGCCGCGCCCGCGACCGGGACGGCGAGCGCGGGGTTGCGGGGCAGCAGGCGGCTGAAGACCCGTTCGGGGACGAACGCGCCGATCGCCGCCGACACCAGGGTGCCCAGCAGCAGGAAGGGCACCCCCTGGACGACGACCGCCGTGAAGACCGTCCACCAGGCCGCCATCGCGGGGGTGGCGAGGTCGAGCGCGAGCGCCGGGCCGAGGACCGAGGCGACCGTGGCGATGGCGATGAGGGCGACACCGCCGAGGACGGTGTACACGAGGGCGCGCACGACGAGGCGTACGCCGTCGGCCACCCTCCGACCATCATCGGCCGGACTCCGGCCGCCGTCGGCCAGGGTCTGGCTGCCGTCGGCCAGGGTCTGGCTGCCGTCCGCCACGCTCAGACCACCGTCGGCCAGACTCCAGCCGCCGTCCGCCAGCCTCCGACCGCCGTCCGCCACGCTCAGACCACCGTCGGCCACATTCCGGCCGTCGTCGACCGCGCTCCGGCCGTCGTCGACCGCGCTCCGCTGGTTCTCCACGCGCCTTGCTTCCGCCTCGTGCCGCTCCGAGCTCGCCGCTCGCGCCCCTCACGCCTCACGCCTCACCCGTGTGTGCGTCGTGCGCAGATTATCCGGCGGAACTGTGCGGCATCTCTGGTTCGTCAGAGAGGAGGCTGTGCGGGGGCCGGCCCGAGAGTCGTCGTCCCGGGGACCGTACGGTGCCCGAGTCCCGTCCGGTACGCGTCCAGCGCCGCCTCCACCCGCCCGGTGCGGCGGAGCAGGTCACCGAGGAGCCGGCACAGGTCGGCCAGGTCGCCGGCCGCGCCCGCGCGCTCCAGCAGGCTCAGGGCCCGGACGTAGTGTTCCTCCGCCGTCTCGGGATCCCGCGCGTCCTCCGCGATGATGCCGAGCAGCCGGTGCGCGGCCGCGGAGTGGACGGCGCCGCGTTCCGGTGACAGGTCCCCGAGGACGTCGCGGAGCAGTGCGGCGGCCTCCTCCGACCTGCCGAGCCGGTGCAGGACGTCGGCCAGTTCCACCGCCACCTGGCTGCTGTAGAGCGCGGCGTTGCGGCCGCTGTGCATGGCCATCGCCTCACGCAACTCGCCCTCCGCGCGGCCCAGTTCGCCGTTCTGGGCGTACAGGTACCCGCGCATCCAGTGACAGTTGGCGAGTTCGGTGCGGATCTGGAGCTGGCGGTAGAGCTCGGAAGCCTTGGCCAGGGAGGCGTCTGCCTCGGCGACGCGCCCCTCGGCGACCAGGGTGCGCGCGACCTGGCGGTGCATCCGGGCCACCAGCGCCGGATCCTGCACCTGGGGCGAGAGCGCCAGGGCCAGCTCGGCCGCCTTGGCCGCCCGCGCGTGCGCGCCCATGTCCATGTAGGGGGCGATGGCGCTCGCGTAGAGCGGGAGCAGCACGTCCGGGTCGTGCAGGCCGCCGCGGTTCAGCTCGTCGAGCGTGGACTCCAGCAGGTAGCAGGCGTACCGGAGTTCACCGGCCAGGTAGTGGGCGACGGCCCGGCCGCGCAGGGCGGGTGCCCGGGCGGTCAGCGGCGCGTCGTGCAGGACGCTCTCCGCCCGCTCGAAGTACTGCCGGGCGGCGGTCAGGTCCCCCGTGTCCAGCCCGCACTCCCCCAACCCCAGTAGCGCGGTGGCCTGTTCGGCGACGAGTCCGTGCGTCTCGGCCTCCGCGAGGAGCGCCGCGTAACTCTCCGCCGCCACCGCGGCCTCGCCGGTCGCGAGCGTGCGCTGCGCGTCGGTCAGCCTCAGCCTCAGGTCGATGGCGAGGTGGGCCGGGCGTCCGGTCGCCAGTTCCTCGTAGGCGATGCCGAGTCGCTGCGCGATGTGCTTCAGCGCGTCGTCGGAGGCCCGCACCCGTCCGGCCTCCACGGTGGAGATGTACGCGGGGGTGTAGGCCTGGTCGGCCAACTGCTTCTGGGTCAACCCGCGCTCGGCACGCAGCTGCTGGACTCTTCGCCCAATGGTCTCTGGGTCGTCGCGATCGGCCGTGGCTGCCATGGAGTAAGCATGCCAGTAAACGCACTTGAGCTCGCGCTTTCCTCAACTCCCCCAGGCGCTCTTGCTGTTGAGCCTTCAACGCCCTACGTTAAGCAACGCGTTAAACCCGCTTAATGCGCTGCTGACGCCAACGCCGCGAGGTTGCCGTGCTCCGACACCTGCTCATCCGCCACGCCCGCCCCGTCTTCGCCGCGCTGCTCGCTGTGACGGCCCTGATCGCGGCGGCGAACGCCGTGCGTCCGCACTGATCCGCCACTCTCCCTCACACCTCCCCGGACAACCGCTTCCTGCCGAGCCCCACCGGAGGGGAGACGCCGATCGGTCAGAGCGGTTTCGAGAGCCCTCTGGGGGCATATGCGACCTGGGTGATGTCCGCCACATCACACGCGAACCGCCGCGCGCGCAGAACGACCACGCACGGAAGGCAATCGTCCGGATCAAGGACGGTATGCGGAGTTCGCGACGGTGAATCTACGCGGGATGCGTGGACGAGCCCGCGGGGCGTTTCGTCACCGTGCGGAACGACGCGTCGGGGAAGGGCTCTTCCCTACCTGCGGGTACGTGTGACGATACGAGGCCCGCAGGTACTTGAGCCCTCAATTTGGTCACGGTCAGCAAAGGAACAGGACATGACCAAGCCTGTCCGCGCGGTCGGCCACAGCCTGGCCCCCACCTCGACCCCCACGGCACGCATTCTCGTCGTCGACGACGAGGAGAACGTCCGCTCCATGCTCACCATGGCGCTGGAATTCCTCGATTACGCGGTGACCGGCGCCGCCACCGGCCGACAGGCACTGGAGTCCGTCGGCCGGCACAACCCCGACCTGGTGCTCCTGGACGTCAACCTCCCGGACGTCAGCGGCTTCGACGTCTGCCGGACGCTGCGCGAACGCGGCGTCACCGTGCCCGTGCTCTTCCTCACCGGCGTGGGCCGGGTCGACGACCGGGTGCGCGGCCTCGACCTGGGCGGCGACGACTTCCTCACCAAGCCGTTCGAGCTGAAGGAGGTCGCCGCCCGCATCCGCGCCCTGCTGCGCCGCTCCTCCGGCAGCCTGCACCCGGAACGGCGCCAACTGCGCGTCGGCGAACTGCACCTGGACACGGAGGCACACCAGGTGTGGTCCGCGGGGGAGCCGGTCGACCTGACGACGACGGAGTTCGCCCTCCTGCGCTACCTCATGGAGAACCCCGGCCGGGTGCTGACCCGCACACAGATACTGGAACGCGTCTGGAACCACCGAAACGAGGGCTCCGGCGCGGTGGACACCTACATCTACTACCTGCGCCGCAAGCTGGGCTGCACCGGACAGTCGCTCATACGTACGGTGCGCGGCGTGGGATACCGGCTGTGCGGGGACTGAGCGGCGGGCCGGCCCTGTCCATCGGCCTGCTCCGCCCGGGGACGACCCGTACGCGCACCGCGTCGAGCCGTACCGACGCCCGCCGGAGGGAAGAGGAGGCGACCCGGGACCGGACGGTCCGGCGGACCGTGGCCCTCTGGCTGGTCGCCACGCTGGCCACGCTCGGCGCGGTCACCACGCTCTCCGCCATGCTGCTGGGCCACTATCTCGTGGCCCGCGCCGACGAGGAGATCCAGAAGTTCGCGGCCAACCCGCTGCCCGCCGACATGGCGCGGTTCGACCTGCTCGACGGCTGCCTGATCCTCGTGGTGGACACCGAGGGCCGGGTTCTGGAGCGGTACGCGGGCTCCGGGGACATGCCGGACTTCCCCTCGCTCACCCCGGACCGGCTCAAGACCTACGCCCGGCACGAGCACCCGGTGGCCCTCGGCGGCGCCTACCGGGCCCAGGTGATCCGCGAGTCCCGGTCGGGCAAGGGCCACCAGGGCAGCTACGTCATCCACGCCCGCTCGATGTCCGACACGACCAGCGCGGTCCACCGCCTGGTCCAGGCCGAGGCCGCGGTCTCGCTGCCGCTGGTCGGCCTCGTGCTGGTGGGCGCCCGGCGGGTCGGGCGCCGGGCGGCCCGGGAGCGGGCGGACTCGGAGCGGCGGCTGCGCGAGTTCCTCGCCGCCGCCGGTCACGAACTGCGCAACCCGCTGACCACCATCTCCGGGTACACCGAACTCGCCCGCACCGACGGTGAGTCGTACGAGCCCATGCGGCAGGAGGCGCTCGGCCGGGTCGCGGCGGAGGTGCGCCGCATGGACTCGCTGATAGACGAACTGGTCCTGCTCTCCCGCCTGGACCTCGGCCAGCCCCTGCGACTGGACTGCGTGGACCTGGCCCAGATCTGCCGCGACGCGGTCGAGGCCGAACGCCACGTCCACCCGGACCACCGCGTACGCCTGCTGGTGGCCCCCGGCGAACACACCGTCACCGGCGACCCCCTGCGCCTGCACCAGGTGGTCGCCAACCTCCTCACCAACGCCCGCGTCCACACCCCCGAGGGCACCACCACAACGCTCGGCCTCGGCACGGAGGACGACCACCGCGTCCTGGAGGTCACCGACGACGGCCCCGGAGTCCCGGACGCCCTCCGGTCCGTGATCTTCGACCGCTTCGTCCGCGGCGAGGACACCGGCGCCCCGGGCAGCGGACTCGGCCTCAGCATCGTCGCGTCGATCGCCACGTCGCACGGCGGCTCGGTGACGCTGGAACCGTCGGACCGCGGGGCATGGTTCAGGGTGAAGCTGCCGGCACCGTCGTAACGGGTGGGACGGGACGGGCACCGACTCTACGCGCGAAGGGATTTCTGATCGAATTCCGATGCGTTTCCGATCACATGGACACCGTCGCCCGGTTGACTGTGGACGAGTACTCCGCGTCCCGCCCCTCCCCCCGGCGGGCCGGTCCGGCACCCTGCCCCGGTCGACGGCTCATCGGCCGGCGGTGGACCGACGGCTCATCGGTCCGCTATCCCGGCACGTGCTGGGCCGGCCTCACTTCCGGCGGGTCCTGCCGGAGGTCCTCCAAGTGCCGCTGGACGTGCTGGAGAGCGCCCTCGCGGCGACCCGGCACCCGGTGCCGCAACTCGGCGAGCGCGGGCCCCAGTTCACGGGCCCGCGCCACGTCCTCGACCTGTCCCCACTGATGGTGGGCCCGGTCCACGGCGGTCTCGACGGCGGGCGCGTCCGGGGCCTGCCCCGCGGCCAGCCGCGCGGTGGCGACCGCCATCCACGTACGGCAACTGCGCCCCGCGTCCCCCGCGAACATCGCCAGATCCGCCCGCACCTCGGTCCAGTGCAGCGCCTGCTCGGAGGCGGGCCCGTGGGCACGCAGGGCATCGGCCTCGTGCCGCGCGGCGAGCGCGTCGGCCTCGTCGTGACGCTCGGCGTGGACGGCTGCGGTGATGGCGGCGTGGGGGTCTTGGGGGTCGTGGCTGTCTTGGGAGTCGCGCGGTTCTTGGGAGTCTCGGGGGTCCAGGAGGATGCGGGGGTCCTGGGGTGCCCGGGGTGCCTGGTCCGCCTGAGGGCTCTGAGGGCTCTGAGGGCTCCGGGGGCCGCTGACGGTGACCGTGCCAGGAGCGGTGGGCACGGCAGGCTCGGTGGTCACGGTGGCCCCTGTGGTTCCCGTGGTCCCGGTCGGTGCGGGAGGCGTACGGGGGCGCGGCGGTGCCGAACGGTACGGGGCGCCGGGGGCGGAGCCTCCGGGAACCGGACCTCCGGGAACCGGACCTCCGGCCGTGGGCGTGGGCTCCCCCCAGGAGAGCACGACATCGCCGTACGCGCCCTGTCCGTCACTCGCGATCCGGGACAGCGCCTGGTGATGGAGCTGTGACAGCGGGGGCCGCTGACCGCTGCGCAGGATCGTCGCGATCGCCTTCATGTACGAGGGTTGCGCCACCGCGCGGCGCGGGGGCGGCGGGGCGACCCGACCGAGGACGGTGATGCCGGGGCCCACGTCGAGGGAGAGGGTGCGCAGGTGCTGCCAGGTCTCGGCGTCGGCGTGGAGGTCGGCGACGAGGGCGGTGGTCCCCGGGGTGCGCAGACGGAGCTCCTCGCGGATCCAGTGCCAGGGGAAGCCGGTGTAGCGCACGGTTGCCGGGGTGGTGCGGGCGAGTGCGAGATGGGGCAGGTGCTGGCGGCGGTCGAGCTGGAGCTGGCCGGTGAGGAAGATGGTGAGCGGGCCGGGTGTTCCCGCCGCGGCGCGGAGCCGGGTGAGGACGGCCTGGGGCTCCAGCGGGTCGGCGAGTTCGACGACGTTGGCCGTGTCGGTGCCGGACAGGACGGGTGGGGCGACGGCGGCGAGTATGGGCAGCACGGAGGCCGCGTCCACCAGGCACCCCTTGCCCGTGGGCGCGGCGGCGAGCAGTAGGACGGTTCCGGGCATCGGTTCCTCCCCCATCGATCACGTACAGCAGCACGGTAACCGGTGCGCGTGCAAAGGGGCGACGCCGTGGGCTTCACAGGGGTTTTAGGGGCGCGGGGAACTGCGCGACCGGCCACACCCAACCCGCACCAACCCACCCACCCCAGACAGCCCGCCCGGGGGCATGGGGGCGGAGCCCCCGAGGATGGGACGGGTAGGGGCGGCGGGGGCGAAAAAACACGTGCGGCCCGACTTGCCAGCCGACCCCGCCAGGTGTGCGCTGGAAGGCAGGGCGGTGGAGAGAGAGGAGTGCTCCCATGGCTCACGCTCACGCTCAGGCGACACCGGTGTCGGGGACACCCAAGACGGCCCCCCGCGCCCCCCTCCCCGACGTCTTCAGCGCACGCACCCACACCATCGCGCTCTGGACCCTGACCGTGCTGTCCGGCCTGGTGTACGGCTACTGGGCCGCGGCCGTCGACCGCGACGGCGGCCCCATCACCGGCTGGAACATCTTCTTCGGCTTCATGAGCGCGCTCGCGTTCATGCTGGTCCTGACCGCCGTCCGCATGGTCACCCCCTGGCTGCCCCGCGAGCCGCACGCCGCGCTGTGGGCCTCGTTCGCGGGCATCGCCTTCGGCTTCCTCTACAGCCTGACCGACGCGAGCATCGAGCGCTCCTCGCTCCTGTCCCTGCCGGTCGCCGCGCTCGTGGGCGTGATGACCTACTACTGGTACTACACGCACGAGGACGCGGCGGGCCACCGAGTCCGGTGACGGTGGCGGTGAAGGTGAAGGTGACAATGACGCACCGTTCTCCCCGTACGGGGACCCGTTGCCCCCGTACGGATTGCCGTATGCCCCCATATGCAGTCATCGGCGCCCCGACCGGTCGCGCGCCCCGCCCCGGGGGCCTTGCCTGAAAGCGTGCCTCGACGTGTCCGGAGCGCCCTGTCGGCCCTGCTGACCGCGCTCGCCTCCCTGCTCGCGCCGCTCGGCGCGCTGGCGGCGTGGGCGACGTACGAGATCGGGGACACCGGACGGTACGAGGCGGCGACGGCGCCGCTGGCCGCCGACCCCCACGTACGGAACGCCATCGCGGACGCGGTCACGGCCGGGATCATGCGGGAGATCCACGTGGGGCCGCCGCTGAAGGGGCCGCTACGGGCGTTCACGCACGACGCCGTGCGCTCCTTCACGCAGACCGACGCGTACCGCGTGGCGTGGACCGCGGCGAACCGGGCCGCGCACGACACGGTGCTGCGGGCGGTGCACGACGACGGCACGGCGCCCGTGACGCTCGACGTCGCGCCCGTCACGGAGCGGGTGAAGCAGCGGCTCGTGCACGACGGCGTGCCGTTCGCGCACCGCATCCCGGTCGAGCACACCGAGGTCGTCGTGCTGTCGCCCGAGAACCTGGACCGGCTCCGAAAGGGATACCGCGTGCTCGAACTCACCTCGTTCTGGCTGCCGTCGCTCACCCTGGCACTGGCCGCGGCCGGTCTCCTCGTGTCCGCCTGCCGCCGTCGCGCGGTGTTCGCGACGGGGCTCGGTACGGCGCTGGGCGGCGCCCTGCTGGGCATCGCCGTGGCCGTGGGACGCCGCGTGACGCTGACCGACCTGCCGCCCGACGTGTCGCGCGCGGCGGCGGCCTCCGTCTACGACGCCGTGACGGCCACCCTGCGCACCGTGACGTGGCTGCTGGTGGTGCTGGGCCTGTCGGTGGCACTGGTGGCGTGGATCACGGGCTTCCAGGACCACCAGCACCGCCACTCACAGGAGCACCAGCCGGCTCCCGCCCCGCAGGAGCGGCCACAGGCCCAGGTCTGACAACGCACTGGTCCGACATCGCACGGGTCCGACATCCCACGGGTCCGACATCCCACGGGTCCGACATCTCACACGCCTCGCAACCGTCCCACCACCACCCCCGTCCTTGAGGGAGGATTCGGGCACCCAGCGAGCGGGCGGAGGCCGGGGCGTGGACGCGGTGGCGGTTGAACGGACGACGACGGCGGAGGAGGCCGAGCGGGCGTCCCGGCGCAGGTCGGGCGCCTGGTTCGCGGGGCTCCTGCTCGCCGGGGTCAGCGCGGTGCTCGGATGCCGGGTGGCCGACAGCGACGGCGTCACGCCGGTGCCCCAGCTGCTCGCCTTCCTGCCGTGGCTGCTCGCCCCCACCGCCCTCGCCCTGCTCCTCGCCCTGCGCGCCCGCTGGCGGACCGGCCTGGTGTGGGGCGTCGTCGTCCTCGGCGGCCTCGCGTGGTACATCGAGCCGTACGGCAGGACGGACGAGCCGAGCGGGCCGCCGCTCGCCGAGCTGCGGGTGCTGACGTCGAACGTGCAGTTCGGGCGGGGGACCGACGCGCTGATCGACGCCGTCCGCCGCGACGACCCCGACATCGTGTTCGTCCAGGAGTGCGAGCAGACGTGCTCGGCGGCCCTCAGGGACGCCTTCGAGCAGGACGGCTACCCGTACCGGCAGGCCGTCGAGGGGTACGGCTCCGACGGTTCCGTCATCCTCAGCCGCCTCCCGCTCACCCGGGCCCCCGGCGTCCCGGGCACCATGGGCATGCCCGGCGCCAGCACCGAGGTGAACGGCCGGACGGTACGGCTCCAGCTCGCGCACCCCATGCCGCCGCTGCCCGGGCAGGTGGACACCTGGCGCCGCGAGCTGGGCCGCCTGCGCGCGTACGCCGCGGCCGACACCTCCACGTCCACGATCCTCGCCGGGGACTTCAACGCCTCCCAGGACCACGCCGCCTTCCGCCGCATCCTCGACGCCGGGCTGCGGGACGGCGCCCGGCTCGCCGGGAACACCCGTACGCCCAGCTGGCCCGCGCGGACGACCCCGACGTTCGGCGCCCAGATCGACCACGTCCTGGTGTCCCCGGACTTCGCCGCGCGGCGGGCCCGCTTCCTCCGCGTCGACGGCACCGACCACCGTGCCCTGCTCGTGGACCTCACCCTGCACCGGCGGAGCTGATCCCCGGGCACGGTGTTACTCCGCGTTACTTCGCGTTACTCCGCACCGGTCAACCCCGTACCCCTGGCGAATCGTTACGTCACTCCCGCAGGGGTGAGGCTTCACATGCGCGGGAGCCGAGAGGGCAATGATCGCCCTTGTCACTCTTCCTACCGATAAGGGGATGTTCATGCAGCGTGCCGCTGCCGTCTTGATCGGGACCCTCGCCCTCGTCGGGGCCCTGGCCGCACCCGCCGTCGCGGTGCCGGACCCGGTCGCGACCGTCAACTGCTTCGTCCAGACCCCCGCCGACGTCGTGGGCCTGGTCGACCCCGCCGCCCCCGCCGTGCCCACCGAGATCCCGGGGGTGTCCTGCCTGGCTCCGTGACCCCTCGGACAGAGAGACAGAGAGACGGACAAATGAGTGCGGGCCGCCCTGTGCAGGAGGGCGGCCCGCACCCGTGGGGGGTGGCGGCTGACGGGCGGCCCCGCTAGCGAGCCTTGCTCAGGGCCTTGTCCAGGGCCTGGGCGAAGCCGTTGACCCACAGCTGGTTCACGCGGGCCCGCTCGGCCGCGTTCGGGTTGGCGTTCGTGCAGGACGTGCCGGGACCGCCGCCCGACATCAGCTCGCTGCACGGTCCGGAGTAGTGGTCGGGCAGACCGAGCACGTGCCCGGTCTCGTGGGCGGTCACGCGCGTGGAGTCGTACTGCTGGTTCTGCCGGTAGTCGAGGAAGATGTAGCCGCCGCCGTGGCCGTCCGTGGAGGCGTAGGAGCCCCGCGAGTCGTTGCCCTCCCGGTAGCTGAAGTCGGCGCTCGACGCCGAGCCCGACTGGAGCTTCACGTTCGACACCGAGCTGTTCCAGATCTGGGTGCTGCGGGCTATCTGGCTCGCGAACGTGGGCGCGCGGGAGGCGTCGTAGACGACGGTGACGGCCGCGGCCTCGGGGGCGGCGGCACGCTTCTCGGCGACCGACCGGACCACCGCCTCGAAGAACGCCTCGTTGGCCTTGGCCTCCTCCGCCGAACCCGCGTATCTCGCGTACGAGTCGGGAGCCTGCGCGGCCGTGGCGGGGACCGCCGTGCCGAGACCGGCACCCGCGAGAGCGAGACCGATCGCCATGGCGCGGGCGGACTTGGGCATGCGCGTACGCATACGCATCGATGACTCCTTCTGTGTGGGGGGTGGAAGTCGTCATCGGTGAGTGTCGGCGCCTGTGCGAGGGCTGTGATGATGGCAAGTGGCGATAGCACGGAGCTATCACCCCTGCCAGGCCGCAGCAGCCCGGTACCGCTCCGTGGGCAACCGTGCCGTACGCAACGCCCAACTCGCCTGCGTTGTGAGTGGTTTGTGCGTCTGGTGAATCCCTTGCTTCCGCTTTACCCTCCACAGGCATGGAGCTTGAGGTGAGGCATCTACGCGCGTTGTGCGCCATCGCCGACACCGGCAGCCTGCATCGCGCCGCACGTCAACTCGGTGTGGCGCAGCCCTCGTTGAGCACCCAGTTGCGCCGCATCGAGCAGGAGCTGGGCGGCGCCCTGTTCCTGCGCGAGCGCACCGGCTGCCGCCCCACCGCGCTGGGCCGGGTCGTCCTCGGCCGGGCCCGCCCCCTCGTGGCCGAGATGCGCGCCCTGGTGGCCGAGGCCCGGGCCGCCGCCGTGACGGGCCCCCAGGTGCGCGTCGGCTCCACCGCGAGCCCCGCCCTCGCGGGCTGGCTGCGCCGCCTCCGCGACGGCCGGCGCGAACCCCTCCTCCAGATGGACGTCTCCGCGAACGCCCTGCTGCGCATGGTCGCCGACGGCCAGCTCGACGTCGCGTTCGTGCACGAGGTGGAGGGCTGCCCGCTGCGCGTCCCGCCCGAGCTCGACCTGCGCGTCCTCGTCGAGCGCGAGCCACAGTTCGTGTCACTGCCCGAGGACCACCCGGCCGCCGCCCGGTCCGTCGTACGCCTGACCGATCTGGCCCAGGACCGCTGGATGGTCGACCCGACGGTGGACGGCGAGTGGGACGCGGTGCACCGCATGCTGCGCGCCGCGGGCCTCAGCCCCCGCATCCTGCACGGCGACTACCACACCACCGCGTCCCTCGTCGCGACCGGCGAGGTCGTCACCGTCTGCCAGCCGACCTGCCAGTCCCGCCCCGGCATGGCCGTACGCCGCCTGTACGGCGACCCCCTCGGCGTACGCCTCATCCTCGCGGCCCGCACCGAGGAGGTGCTGGAGTCGGTGTACCCGCAGCTGGTCGAGGCGTACTGGGACACGGTGCGCCAGGCGCCGGCGTACCGGGAGTGGCTCATGGCGAAGGGGGCGTCCCCGGGCCTGGGAACGCCCCCTCCGCCGTACGAGCAGCCCTACGAGCAGCCCTACGATCAGCCGTACGAGCACACGTACCGCGAGCCGAAACCCGCGTAGGCGAGCGGTACTTGCCTGGTACTCGCCCGTCAGACGCCGATGTCGCAGCCGTCCGCGCGCCACACGGAGACCACGGCGGGCCGTACGATCTTGCCCTCGCCGTCCGGCCAGGCGCTCTTCGGGTTCTCCACGGAGGCGCCGTCGATCTCGCCCGGGTGCTGGACCGCGACGAGGACACGGCGGTCCTGGATGATCGGGCCGCAGGTCTCGGCGCCGTTCGGCACGGTCAGGAACTGCTTGAGCTCACCGCGCTTCTCGCCCTTGGTCGCCACGCCGAACAGGCCGTCGTGCGAGCCGAGCTGGGCGCCGTCGGTGGAGATCCACAGGTTGCCGTGCGGGTCGAAGGCGACGTTGTCCGGGCAGGAGATCTGGCTGACCTGGTCCTTCGGGAAGCCCGCGAAGTAGGTGGCGGGGTCGTTCGGGTCACCCGCCACGAGGAAGAGCAGCCAGGCGAACTTCGTGCTCTCCGGCCGGTTCCAGCGCTCGGTGAGCTCCAGGATGTGGCCGTGCTTGTTGGCGTTGCGCGGGTTGGCCTCGTCCGCCTTGGCGTTGGAGCCGACACCGCGGTTGGTGTTGTTGGTGAGGGCGACGTACACCTTGCCGGTGACCGGGTTGGGCTCGAAGTCCTCGGGGCGGTCCATCTTCGTGGCGCCGACCTTGTCACCGGCGAGCCGCGTGAAGACGAAGACCTCCTCGGCGGTCATCCCGTCCACGTGCGAGACGGCGCCCTTCGCGGTGGCGGTGGCCAGCGGGATCCACTCGCCGCTCCCGTCGAACTCGCCGTCCGCCGGCAGCTTGCCCGTGCCGTCGATCTCGATCGCGGGGGAGTCGCCGGTGAGCTTGGCGACGTACAGCGTCCCTTCGTCGAGGAGGGAGAGATTGTGCTCACGCACGGCCCGGGAGGTCCCGTGCTTCATCCGCTTGCTGCTGATGAACTTGTAGAAGTAGTCGAAGCGCTCGTCGTCACCGGAGTACACGACGGGACGGCCGTCCGCCGTGAGCCGGATGGTCGCGGCCTCGTGCTTGAAGCGGCCGATGGCGGTGTGCTTGCGGGGCGTGGAGGAGGGGTCGTACGGGTCGAACTCGACGACGTAGCCGAACCGGTGGACCTCGTTCGGCTCCTGGGCGACGTCGAACCGCTTGTCGAACCTCTCCCACTTGCGCTCGGAGGCCCCGGTGCCGATGCCGTACCGCTTGTCGGTGGCGCGGCTGCTGTTGGCGAAGTACTGGTTGAAGTTCTCCTCGCCATGGAGGGTGGTTCCCCAGGGCGTGGTGCCACCGGAGCAGTTGTTGAGGGTGCCCAGCACCTTGGTCCCGCTCGGATCGGCGGAGGTCTTCACCAGGTCCGACCCGGCGACCGGCCCCGTGAGCCGGAACTCGGTGGTGGCGGTGACGCGGCGGTTGAGGGGGTGCCGGGGCACGGCGGTGAGCTTGCCGGTGCGCTTGTCGCCCTCGACGACGACCGCGGACAGCCCGTGGGCGGCCCAGGCGACCTCGACCTGCTCACGGGTGGGGTTGGCCGCGTCGTACCCGCGGAACATGAGCACCTCGTCGGTGTACTCGTGGTTGGCGACGAGGAGCTGCCGACCGCGCTCACCGGGCAGCGGGAGGAGAGCGAGGAAGTCGTTGTTGTAACCGAACTGCCCGGCCTGGGCCTTGGCCGTCTGGTTCTCGGGGTCGAACGCGGGGGCGCCGCGCAGGATGGGCTCGCCCCAGCGGATGACGACGTTCTGCTGGTACCCGTCGGGGATCACCACGGCGTCGGCGGTGTTGGGGGCGACGGGGTTGAAACGGAGTCCGCGGGCGCTCTTGCGGGTCTTGGCGGCGGTGGCGGAGGCGTCGGTGCCGGCCTCTGCCCCGGCTGCCCCGGTCCCGGCCGCTGCGGCGGGCGTGAGGGCGGCGCCGCCCGCGGCACCGGCCACGGTGACGACGGCGGCGGCACGCATGATCGACCGCCGGCTCAGCGCGGTGGCGATGACGTCGCCGACGTATTCGTTGGTGGAGGTGTTGGGGACGTCGTGGAAACAGGCGTCACCACACCGGAACCGGCAGGTCATGGCGGACCGCCCGCCGGGGTGGGACGCGCTCGCCCCGTTCACTCCGACCATTGGCAGCAGTTTGCGCACTTTGCTCTCCCCATACGTGCCCTTGATGTGTTCGTGACGGTAAGGGCGAACGCGTTCGAGCACACGGACGCTGGGTGAACAGGGGGTGAACCTGAGGAAGTTGAGGCGGTATTGACACCATGACAAGGCGAGGGTTACAGCCTCCCCTCCGCCCCACCCCAAGATCACCGAGATCGGCCGCTAACCTTACGTGTCCGTCCTGGCCAGGGATCGACGGGCTTCACCTCACGCGAAGGGTTGCGCAACATGGGCATTCTTTCTCTCCTGCGGAACGCGTTCGGCCGCTCACGCAAGGGGCGCGACGCCGACGCGACGGCCTCTTCGCGGGAGCCCTCGCCCGAGTCCACGCAGGCTCCTTCGCCGGCGAAGGAGCCTGCGCCGGCGCCTTCGCCGGAGCCGAAGGCGAAGACGGAACCGAAGCCGGAACCGAAGGTCCCGGCCCCGTCCCCCGAGCCGAAGCAGGCCCCGTCCCCGGTGGACGACCTGGTCTCGGCGGCCTTCGACAACGTGACGGTCCCGAAGCCGACGCCTCCGGCGGCCGAGCAGGCCCCCGAGCCCGAGCCCGTCGTCGAGCCCGCGCCCACGCCGGTGGCTGAGAAGGCCCCCGAGCCGGTGGCCGAGAAGGCTGCGGAGCCAGAGCCGGAGCCGGAGCCGGAGGTGACGCCCGAGCCGGAGCCGGTGGCCGAGAAGGCCCCCGAGCCCGCCCTCGCGGCGGAGCCTGAGCCCGTGGTGGCCGAGCCTGAACCTGTGGTGGCGGCCGAGCCGGAGGCCGCAGCGCCGACGACGGAGCCCGAGCCGACGGCCACCGAGGTCCCGGAACCGGAGGCCGAGAAGTCCTCGGAGGCCGAGAAGACCCCGGAGCCCGAGAAGACCCCGGAGCCCGAGGCCACCGCCGCGCCCGAGCCGCAGCCCGAGCCGGAAACCGAAGCTCAGTCCGAGCCGGAAATCGAAGCTCAGCCCGAGCCGGAAGCCGAAGCTCAGCCCGAGCCCGAGCCCGTCAGTGCGGCCGCAGCGGCGTCCGAGCCGGCAGCCGCCGACGGCGACCAGGCCCCACAGGGGCCACCCGCACCCGACGACGAAAGCAGCACGGGTGGTGCGGGCGGGGAAGAAACCCAGGCCGAAGGCGAAGCCGAGGCCGAAAAGACCCCCGAGCCCGCGGCAGCGACCCTCGCCCGCCTCAAGACCCGCGCCCCCTCCCTCACCACCGCCTACAAGGCCGCCGCAGCCGCCCTCAAGAAGCACGACCTCACCGGCACCCGCGCCAAGGTGTACCTCGTCCTCGACCGCTCCGCCTCCATGCGCCCGTACTACAAGGACGGCTCCGCCCAGGCCCTCGGCGAGCAGGCCCTCGCCCTCTCCGCGAACCTCGACCCCGAGGCCACGGTCCACGTCACGTTCTTCTCCACGGAGCTGGACGGCACCGGCGAGCTCACCCTCGAAGAGCACGAGAACAAGATCGACGACCTCCACGCGGGCCTCGGCCGCATGGGCCGTACGAGCTATCACGCCGCCGTGGAGGAGATCCTCGCCCACTACGAGAAGTCGGGCACCAAGGACCCCGCCCTCGTGATCTTCCAGACGGACGGCGCCCCCGACGCGAAGACCCCCGCCACCCAGGCCCTCACGGAGGCGGCGAAGAAGCACCCCGCCGTGTTCTTCTCCTTCGTCGCCTTCGGTGACCCGGAGAACAAGGCCTTCGACTACCTCCGCAAGCTCAAGACGGACAACACGGCCCACTTCCTGGCCGGCGAGACCCCGCGCGAGCTGACCGACAACGAGCTCTACGAGGGCGTACTGGCGAACTGGCGCCCGTAGCCACCACGGACCACCACCGCTCACCACCCCTCACCACCCCTCACCAGTCGGCCGCCCCTTCCCACCCACAAAACGGGAAGCGGGCGGCCCACCCATGTCGGCTACGATTTCAAGGTTCGCAAGGAACGAGAACCACGAACCCGACCTGGGAGCATCCCCCGATGGCTCGACACCTCATCACCAGCGCCCTTCCGTACATCAACGGGATCAAGCACCTGGGCAACATGGTGGGGTCCATGCTCCCGGCGGACGTGTACTCCCGGTACCTCCGCCAGCGCGGCCACGACGTCCTCTACATCTGCGCCACGGACGAGCACGGCACCCCCGCCGAGCTGGCCGCCAAGGAGCAGGGCATCCCGGTCGACGAGTTCTGCGCCCAGGCGCACGAGCAGCAGAAGGCGATCTACGACGGCTTCAACCTGGCCTTCGACTACTTCGGCCGGAGCTCCTCCCCGCAGAACCACGAGATCACCCAGGAGATCGCCCGCGAACTGAAGTCCAACGGCTTCATCGAGGAGCGGGCGATCCGCCAGGTCTACTCGATCACGGACGGCCGCTTCCTCCCGGACCGCTACATCATCGGCACCTGCCCGCACTGCGGCTACGACAAGGCCCGTGGCGACCAGTGCGAGAACTGCACGCGCGTCCTGGACCCGACCGACCTGATCGACGCGCGCTCGGCGATCAGCGGCAGCAGCGACCTGGAGGTCCGCGAGACCAAGCACCTGTTCCTCCTCCAGTCGGCGCTGGCCGGCGAGGTGGAGTCGTGGGTCGACGAGCGAGCCGACAACTGGCCCGTCCTCGCCTCCTCCATCGCCCGCAAGTGGCTGACCGAGGGACTGCACGACCGCGCGATCACCCGTGACCTGGACTGGGGCGTCCCGGTCCCGGCCGACACCTGGCCGGACCTGGCCGCCGAGGGCAAGGTCTTCTACGTCTGGTTCGACGCCCCGATCGAGTACATCGGCTCGACGAAGGAGTGGGCGGACCAGGACCCGGAGAACCGCGACTGGCGCTCGTGGTGGTGGGAGTCCGGCGCGGACGTCCACTACACGCAGTTCATGGGCAAGGACAACGTCCCGTTCCACAGCGTGATGTTCCCGGCGACCCTGCTGGGCACCCGCGCCCCGTGGAAGAAGGTCGACGTCATCAAGGCCTTCAACTGGCTGAACTACTACGGCGGCAAGTTCTCCACCTCCCAGAAGCGAGGCGTCTTCACCCACGACGCCCTGGAGATCCTCCCTGCCGACTACTGGCGTTACTTCATGATGGCCAACGCCCCGGAGTCGGACGACTCGTCCTTCACCTGGGAGCACTTCACGGCCACGGTGAACAAGGACCTGGCGGACACCCTCGGCAACTTCGTCAACCGCGTCCTGTCCTTCTCCCGCAAGCGCTTCGGAGACTCCGTCCCCGAGGGCGGCGAGCCGGGCGAGGCCGAGGCGAAGCTGGGCGCGGAGATCGCCCGCCTGCTCGCCGAGTACGAGTCCCAGATGGAGGCCATCCAGTTCCGCAAGGCCGCGGCCGCACTGCGCGCCCTGTGGTCGGCGGGCAACTCCTACCTGGAGGAGAAGGCCCCCTGGCTGGAGATCAAGACCGACAAGGACGGCGCCGCTCTCACCCTCCGTACGGCGATGAACCTCATCCACCTCTACGCGGTGGTCTCCGAGCCCTTCATCCCGACGTCGTCGGCGGCCATGCGCACCGCCTTCGCCCTCAAGAACGACACGGCGACCTGGGTGACGGCCGACGAGGCCCGCACCCTCACCTCGGTCCCCGCCGGCACCCCCTTCACGGTCCCCCCGGTTCTCTTCGCCAAGCTCACGGACGAGGACCTGGAGACGTACAGGGAGCGCTTCGGCGGCGAGGCGGCGTAGCGCACACACCTCCAAGAAGGGGCCCGATGACGTCATACGGCGTCACCGGGCCCTTCTGTTGCCGTGGGAGACGCTGACGAGACATTCACGGGCAGCAGGTACAGCAGGAGCACATCCGTCCAACCCGCTTATCAGCGCCCACTCCGCACCTAGACTTTTACGACCGCTGGGGAAAGGGATGTCCGTGAAAGCTGGGGGGACGAGCGAGATGACCACGCAGTCGGCGAATCCGGATGCGTCAATCGCACCGGTACCGGCCCCCGGTCAACGCGTCACCGTTCGTCACCGCCCCTGGGTGGTCACCGACGTCGTCCGCTCGACCGCCGCGAGCGACGACCCCGCACGCGCCGCCGAGGCCGCCACAACCCACCTGGTCAAGCTGTCCTCACTGGAGAGCGACGGCCGCGACGAGGAACTGCGGGTCGTGTGGGAGCTGGAGCAGGCGACGGACGTCCACGACCAGTACGAGTTGCCGTCCCCCGACAACGGCTTCGACGAGCCCGGTCGGCTGGACGCCTTTCTCGACGCGGTGCGCTGGGGCGCCATCGCCTCCGCCGACAAGACCGCGCTCCAGGCGCCGTTCCGCTCCGGTGTGGAGATCCAGGACTACCAGCTGGACCCGGTGGTCCGTGCCCTCTCCATGCCCCGTACGAATCTGCTGATCGCCGACGACGTGGGTCTCGGCAAGACCGTCGAGGCCGGTCTGGTGATGCAGGAGCTGATGCTGCGGCACCGTGCCCGCTCCATGCTGATCGTGTGTCCCGCCGGGCTGACCCTCCAGTGGCGGGACGAGATGCGGGACAAGTTCGGTCTGGACTTCCGGATCGTCGACACGAAGATGCTGCGCGAGCTGCGCCGGGCGGCCGGTCCATACGCCAACCCGTGGACGCACCATCCGCGGCTGATCGTCTCGATCGACTGGCTGAAGCGTGAGCGTCCGCTGCGGATGCTGCGCGAGGTACTGCCCCAGGTGCCGGAGTACCCGCGCGCCTTCGACCTGCTGGTCGTGGACGAGGTGCACACCTGTGCCCCGTCGGGGACGGGCAAGTACGCGGTGGACTCGCAGCGCACCCAGGCGGTGAAGCTGCTGGCTCCCCACTGTGAGCACCGGCTCTTCCTCTCCGCGACCCCGCACAACGGCTTCCTCAACTCCTTCACGGCTCTCCTGGAGATGCTGGACCCGCACCGGTTCGCCGTCGGCGTCAAGCCGACCGACGAGCAGCTCAAGCGCGTGATGGTGCGCCGCATGAAGTCGGAGCTGCCGCCGCTGTGGAACGGCAAGCCCCGTTTCCCTCGCCGTCTGCCGCACGCGCTGGAGATCGACCACAGCGACGAGACACGCGCGGCGTACGCGAAGCTGGCGGAGTACGCCCGTTCCCGGCGCGGTGACCAGGGCGACGGAAAGGCGGGAGGGACGGCCGCCGACTTCGTGACGACGTTGCTGAAGAAGCGCTTCCTGTCGTCACCCAAGGCCTTCGCGGAGACCGTGCACACCCACCTGGGCACCATGACGGCACGGCGGGCCACCACGGAGGAGGAGCCCGCCCCGAGCGTCCGCGTACTGCGACCGCTGATCGAAGGGGTCGAGGAGGCCGAGGAGGCGGACGAGCAGGAGCAGGCCGAGGCTGCCGAGCGCGCGCTCACCGCGGCCCGTCAGGCGATGCGCCCGCTCAGCGTCCAGGAGCACACCCTCCTCAAGGAGCTGGACGTCTGGGCGGGCGAGGCCGGCAAGCGCCCTGATGCCAAGTTCGAGCGGTTCCGTGAGTGGCTGGACGGGATCGTCTGCCCCGACGGGCCGAAGGGCGACTGGGAGGACCAGCGGGTCATCGTCTTCACCGAGTACCGCGACACCCAGCGCTGGCTGTACGGGCAGCTGCTGGCCGCCGGTTACCCGGCGGATCGGATTGCCCAGCTGTACGGCGGCCAGGACCGGGACGACCGCGAACGCGTCAAGCAGGTCTTCCAGGAGAGCCCCGACCTGTCGCCCGTACGCATCCTGCTCGGCACGGACGCGGCCAGCGAGGGCATCAACCTCCAGGCACACTGCCACCGGGTCCTGCACTGGGAGATCCCCTGGAACCCGAACCGTCTGGAGCAGCGCAACGGCCGCGTGGACCGGCACGGGCAGAAGGCCGAACAGGTGGACGTGTTCCACTTCGTGCCCGGCGGCTGGCAGGGCTTCGACCCGGCCCACGACCTCCAGACGGACTCCGGTTACGAGGACGGGGCCCTGGAGGACGAGCTGCACTTCCTCGCCGTGGCCGCCCGCAAGACCGAGCGCATCCGTGAGGACCTGGGCAGCGCGGGCGAGGTGATCGCCGCGCAGGTGGAGCAGAAGATGCTGGGCCGCCGCTCCAGCTGGACCACCGCCGACGCCGAGATCACCAAGCGGTCCGGGAGGGCCGTCCTGAAGGTCGAGCGGGATCTGGCGCGGGATCTCGAACGCCTGGTGGAGGCACTGGCCGGCAGCCGTCAGGAGCTGCACCTCAGCGCGGCGACGGTCGAGCGGGTGGTCCGCACGGGACTGCTGCTGGGCCAGGGCAAGGACCTCACCGAGGTCCCCGATCCCCAGCCCCGGCTGGGCGCCCGCTGCTTCCGGCTTCCGGAGCTGACCGGAGCCTGGGCGCGGGCCCGCAACGACGGTCTACGGCACCCCCTCACCGGCAAAGAGCGCCCGGTCGTCTTCGACGAGACCGAGGCGCGTGACCGTACGGACGTGGTGCACCTGCACCTGGGGCACCGGCTGGTGCAGATGTGTCTGACGCTGCTGCGGGCCGATCTCTGGAAGAAGGCATCGAGGGCCAAGCTGTCCCGGGTGACGGCGCGCGTGGTGCCGGACGGGCTGCTGCGGCAGCCCGCCGTGGTCGCGCACGGCCGCGTGGTCATCACCGGCAGCGGCGGCGCGCGCCTGCACGAGGAAGTGATCGCGGCGGGCGGGCTCATCGAGGGCGGCAAGCTCTCGGCGGCGAAGAAGGACGAGGTCGAGGCATGGTTGGCGGCCGCGACGGAGGAACTTCCGGCGGACGGCGTACGGACCGAACTGACGGCGCTGTGGCCACAGTTGGAGGACCGCCTCGGCCGTGCCCTGAACACGCAGGCCAACCGCCGCTTCCGCTCCCTCGAAACACTGCTCGCCAAGCGCTGCGAGGAGGAGGTGGAGGGCATGCGGGCGGTCCTCACGGACCTGAGGCAGTCGATCCGGGACCGCCTGGATGGCAGCGAGTACTGGGAGCAGGAGTCGTTGTTCAAGATCGACGACGAACGGAACCAGTTGCACGCGGACCGTGAGGCCCTGGAGGAGCGCTGGAAGCGGCTGCCGCAGGTGATGGAGACGGAAACGGCCGCGCTGCGCCGGCGCTGGGCCGATCCCTCGCCGCGCTGGTTCCCGGTCGCCGTGACCTTCCTAGTCCCCCGTTCCCTCTCGCCCGTCGCCGCCACCGCCACCGCCACCGCCACCGCCCGCCAGGAGAGCCACTGATGCCGACCGCCGCCCCCGCCGCACGGAGGAAGTTCCCGCCGAAGGGCTCGGTCCCCACCCCCACCGAGCAGCACGAGGACTGGCTGCGGCTGCTGCGCCCCGACGGCCCGTTCGTCTCGCTGCCGGTGCTGGTAAGCGCCTTCCAGACGGGCCTCGACACCATCCCCGACGACGTACGGGCCAGACTGCGGCAGGCCTGGGCGGAGGTCCAGGAGGACCCGGCCCTGCTGCGGTCCTCCTGGGAGCGGTTCGTCCTGACCGAGCTGCTCGACTGGCGTGCGCCCGGCCTGCGCGAGGGCGCCGCGATCCCCGAGTCGCTGCGCGCGGGCGCGAACACGCCCGACGCGGTCCTGCTCGGTCCGGGGCAGTCGGGACTGGCTCCCCGCGCCCTGTTCTTCCGTACGGACGACTGGGGCGCCTCCCTCAACCGCCCGCGCGGCGAACAGCCCGGCCTCACCGACCGGGCCGCCGACCTGTGCCGGGCCCGCAACGTACCGCTGGCGCTGGTCACCAACGGCCGCGAGTGGGCACTGGTCCACGCCCGCCCGAAGGAGGCGACGACCGTCGCCGTCTTCGACGCGGACCTGTGGTCCGAGGAACCGATCCTGGCCCGCGCCTTCGCGAGCCTGCTCACCGCCCGCCGGGTGATCCGTCCGCCGCTGGACGCCGAGGGCAAGCCGACCGAGTCGACGGCGGGCCTGTTCGAACGCACCGCCAAGGCGCAGTCCGAGGTCACCGACACGCTGGGCCGCCAGGTCCGCGAGGCGGTGTCGCTGCTGGTGGCGGAGGTGTCCCGTCTTGACCGGGAGGCGCGCGGGCAGCTCCTCGACGGCGTCCCCGCAAAGGACGTGTACGAGGGCGCGCTCACCGTGATGATGCGCCTCGTCTTCCTCCTGTACGCGGAGGAGCAGCGGCTGCTGCCCGCCGGGGACGAGCTGTACGACGAGTCGTACGCCGTCGGCCCGCTCCACGAGGAACTGAGGACCGCCAAGCGTCTGCACGGCGACGAACTCGGTGACCGCAAGGAGGCCACCTGGCCACGCCTGCTCGCCCTGTTCGCCGCCATCCACGGCGGCTGCACGCACGACCGGCTGTGGATCCCCGCGTACGGCGGCTCGCTCTTCGACCCGTCGCGTTACCCGTGGCTGGTCGGGGCCACGGTCACCGACCGGGTGGTGTACGAGATCCTCGACGCGCTCCTGACCCTGCGCGCCCGCAAGGGCTTCAAGGGCGAGGAGCGCCTCTCCTACAAGGGCCTGGACGTCGAACAGATCGGCCACGTCTACGAGGGTCTGCTGGAGTACGGCTGCCAGTGGGCGGACGAGCCGTACGTCGGTGTCTCGTTCGGGCGGGACAGGAAGTACGAGGCGGTGCTGCCGCTGGCACGCCTGGAGGAGTGGGCCGCCGCCGGGACTCTGGCGGACGCGGTCGCGGCGGCGGCGGGCACGAAGCCGGCCACGGTGACGGCCGCGCAGGCCAAGTCCGGCACGGTGACGGCCCAGCTGGAGACGGCGTGCGGCAGTGACGCGTCGTTGGTGGAGCGGGCGGTGGCCTTCTCCGGCCTGTACGGGCTCGATCTGCGGGACGAGCCGAAGGTGTGGCCGGCCGGTTCGGTCGTCGTGGTCCGCTCCGGCAACCGCCGCGACACGGGCACGCACTACACGCCGAAGGCGCTGGCCGAGGAGATCGTCGAGCACACGCTGGCTCCGCTGTGTTACGCGCCGGGCCCTGCCGAGGGCGCGGCGCCGGGTGTCTGGCAGGCCAAGTCGGCGGACGCGCTGCTGAAGTTGCGGGTGCTGGACCCGGCGATGGGGTCGGGGGCGTTCCTGGTGTCCGCCTGCCGGTATCTGTCGGATCGGGTGGTGGAGGCGTGGCTGCGGGAGGAGGAGCTGCCTCCTGAGATCGCGAAGGACGTGGACCGCGACGACCACGAGCAGCTGCAACAGATCGCACGGCGGTTGGTGGCGGATCGGTGCCTGTACGGCGTCGACCGCGACCCGATGGCGGTGGAGCTGGCGAAGCTGTCGCTGTGGCTGGTGACGCTGGCGAAGGGCCGTCCGTTCTCGTTCCTGGACCATGCGTTGAGGTGCGGGGACTCGCTGGTCGGCGTCATCGACATCGAGCAGATCAAGGCGTTCCATCTGGACTCCGGGGCACGGCAGTTGAGTCCGGAGGTGTCGCGGGCTCTGGACATCACGGAGACGCTGCTGTCGGAGGCTGCGGAGCTGCGGCGCAAGATCGAGTCCACTCCGGTGAACGACATCCGCGTGGTCCGGGACAAGACGGAGTTGCTGGCGGAAGCCGAGTCCCTGAGTGACCGGCTGCGGCTGGCGGCCGACGCGGTGGTGGGCGCGGCCTTGGCGGCCGAGGGCATCTCTGATGAGGAAGCATCCGAGATCTCCGGTGAGGAGAACGTGGGCGGGGCGCGGGGGCGCGCGGCGTTCGCGGAGGCCAAGGAGGACGCGAAGGCGCGGGCGTATCGGAACCGGTTGGAGGCTGTGGCCGGGCTGATCGTGACTGCGATGGGGGGTGGTCCTGGGGCTGAGGAGGCGGCGGTTCGGGCGCGGGGAATCGTTGAGGGATGGCTGAAGGGGCCTCGGGCGGAGGCGGTGCGGCCGTTGCATTGGCCGTTGGAGTTTCCGGAGATTATGGGGGTGGGGGGCTCAACTGGGTTTGATGTGGTGGTGGGGAATCCGCCATTCAGTGGCGGTCAGCTGATTACGGGCTCCCTGGGCCAGGATTATCGCGAGTATCTAATCAGTCGGATTGGTGACGGGAAGCGAGGGAGTGCAGACTTGTGCGCATATTTCATGCTGCGCAATCTGACTCTGGCCCGCGAACGACGCTGTGGAATTATCGCCACAAAGAGCATTTCCGAGGGAAAAACTCGTGAGGTCGGACTCAACCAAGCGACTGAGAACGGATGGCGAATCTATAGAGCGATCAAATCCCTCCCATGGCCAGGTACCGCCAGCATCGAGGTTGCGCTCGTATGGCTCACTGCGACGGCGGCCCCCCGGGAGGGCGTGTTTCTCGCTAATGAGCGCGTAAACGAGATCACAACATTGTTGACACCTAAATCGCGGGCAACGGGAAGGCCGATCCAACTTGCCGCGAACGAGGGGACTTCGTTTCAAGGCGTAATCCTTACAGGAATCGGCTTCGCAATCGAAACCCCCCTGGCCCACCAGCTGATTTCTGAGGATCCTAAGAATAAGGATGTCCTGTTCCCGTACCTTAATGGAAGCGATCTCAACTCCCGCACAGACCGCTCCGCCAGCAGATGGGTGATCAATTTTTCCGAAATGACCATGGCCCAAGCAGAAGGCTACGCTGACGTCTTCGCCATCGCGGAGCGCGATGTCAAGCCGTCCAGGATGTTGAGCAAGACCAAGTCAAATAGGGACCACTGGTGGCGGTACGAGAAAGAGCGCCCCGCTATGCTGGATGCCATTAACGGCCTAGCGCGGGTGATGGTAATTGCCCAAACTAGCAGCACCCAGCTGCCATCTTTTGTACCCAACACATCCGTATTCGATCAACAACTAGTAGTTTTCCCAACCGAAAGCTACGCCGAGCTTGCTTTCCGCAGCAGCGAATTCCAGTATTGGTGGACCGTAGAGCACGGCCCGAAACGCACAGCTGACCTCGTCTATACGCCGACAACATGCTGTTCCCCACTTCCTCTCCCGGAACTGAGCGACGAACTCGCCGGGCTTGGCATGGAGCTGGAAACTCTCCAAAAGAAGACAGGTCTCGCTCTAACACCACTGTCGCAGCGCATTCACTCCCGTGAGGATGCCTCTACCCATATCGTCGCACTCAGAGAAGTCCATCAGAGGATCGACTATGCCGTATTGGCCGAGTACGGCTGGGACGTAGACCTCAATTATGGCTTTCACGAGACACGACGCGGCACCCGTTACACGATGTCCCCCGGCGCCCAGACTGAGGTCTTGGACCTACTCCTTGAGTTGAACCACAGCCGGTATGAGGAAGAAGTGAAGCTGGGGGAGCACACGCCAGAAGCGAAGCGGCGGCGGGCCGCCGCTCGTAAGGTCAAGGCGAAAGCGAGGGCCACAGCGCGGAGTCCCCAGCGCTCCCAAGAAAATTTCGACGACGGCGGGCTGTTCTCCAAACCGGACGCCTTGTTTTGAGCGTGTGCCAAGGCGCTCCGCTTCTGGCGACAACCAGGTTCGGAGCGCGTACCGTTAAGGCGTCAGCCTTCGGAGACGTACGTAACGAAGTGCGCCCAAGCGCCAGGCATGAGCGCGAGCTGCGGGCCTTCGATGCTCTTGGAGTCACGGACGTGCACCGTACCGGGGGCGGTGGCGATCTCGACGCACGAGTCACCCTCGGGGCCGCTGCTGTAGCTGCTCTTGAACCACGCCAGTTCGGAGGCGCCCCCGACAGAGGCCTTGTCGATCATGTTTCTCCCAGCAGGTGCTCGATGAACGCCAGCGACTCCCGTGGTGGGAGAGCCTGGGCCCGGATGGTGCCATACCTCAGTTCCAGGATCCGGATCTGCTTTGGATCTGAGGTCGGCCGACCGTTGAACGCGCTGTCCGAGCGCCCAGTCGCCGTACCATCCTCGAACTTCAACATCTCGATCCTCCCGTTGAGGCCGGGATGAGCATCGCTGCTTGTCGGCATTACTTGCAGTGTGACGTTGCGCAACCGCCCTACCTCCAGCAGCCATTCAAGCTGCTGTCGCCACACCATTGTGCCTCCGACAGGACGCCGGAGCGTCGCCTCTTCCTGCACGAAGCTGAGTGCTGGCGCGGGTGATCGCTCGAAGACTGACTGCCGGCCCACTCGGGCGGCCACCAACCGCTCGACTTCCTCCGGCGAGTACGCAGGCTGCCACGACTCGAACAGCGCTCGTGCATGCTCCGGAGTCTGCAACAGGCCGTTGATGCTGATGCTCTCGTACACGCCGATCTCAACCGCCTGCGCCTCCAACTTGGCCAGTTCCCGAACCTTCTTCGGATACCTGACCTTCTTCACGTCCTCCTTCATCGCCGCCAGCAGCCCACCCGCCCCCAGCACCTCGTCCGCCTTGTCCAGATAGTCGAGCCGGGGGATCCGCTTCCCTCCCTCAATTTTGTAGACCATGTCCTCGCCGTACCCGACCGCGTCCCCGAACTCGGCGGCCCGCATCCCCACAGACTCCCGCCGCAGCCTCAACTGCCGCCCCACGGTGGCGACGACGGCCACTCCCCAGTCGTCGTCCGGGTCCACCTCCCACCCCGGCTCGTCCGCCTCGCTCTTGAGCCGCCGTACCTCGCCGTCCACCGACATACCGCACCCCTTCGTCGTACCGCCGTGCCGCAACGCCCGTACCCGTAGGACCGGTAGGGC